>DASRSD010000170.1 GCA_035656635.1 Pirellulales bacterium | reverse complement strand
ATCGCGCTGGTTATCGGCGTACTGATTTATCACCGCAAGCCAAAAAATTGGTTTTGGTAACCCCATGCAGCTCCGCTTTGCAATCGGCTCAGATGTGTTATCCCCCGGTAAAACCGGGGGCTAAGGAACGTTCGTGCTTTTCCTGGCGTCCTTATAAAACATATCCAACATGCGCGAAACTTCTACAAACCGTGGCCGCGGGTTTCGCTTCCGTTTGCGAACCTTAATGGCGCTGGTTGTAATCGCGGCCATCATTTGCGTGATCGCAGCGCCGTGGGTGCATCATTTATTTTCGCCCAAGCCGATGTCTGACTTCGATGCTTTGATCGATAAAATTACCAAGACGATTGGCCCCATTGATCAGGACACCCCGTTATCGTTGAAAAGCGCAGGCGGCCAAAAAGTGCATGCTTCAATGTCCACCAAACCGCCCAACGCTTCCGATGGCGGCTCGTTTTAACCGCCTCGCTCGCGCATCGCGGCTAAATGGTGGGTGGCTCAACGGCCGGCGATGCCATCGCCGGCTTGATGCGCAGTCCACAAAGCCGGCCCGGGCATGCCCGGGCCGGACCTGGCAGAGCTACATCTCAATGACCAAAAAGCAACCTGAATATTGGTCATTGGTGCTTGGATCATTTCATCATTGGCCATGCTGTGGGCTCGGCGGTACTCGACCCCAGCCACCCGAGAACGTGAAAATGCGAGTGAAAGTGCTCCCCACAACGCCTTGATCCTCAGGCATTGTCAGATAGGGTTGAGACAGTGTAGGAAGAAAGTTCTTTGCAAAAGAGTAAATATGAACTCACCAATTGATAAGTACCGTCCGTTTCCCACCATTCATCTGCCCGACCGGCAGTGGCCCAACCGTACGCTCCAGAAGGCGCCTCAATGGTGCAGTGTGGATCTCCGAGATGGCAATCAAGCCTTGGCTCAGCCGATGAACGTTTCCCAGAAATTGGAGATGTTCGATGCATTGGTTCGTTGCGGGTTCAAAGAGATTGAGGTGGGTTTTCCAGCGGCCTCGAACACCGAGTTTGAGTTCGTCCGTCGGCTAATCGAGGACGAACGCATTCCTGATGATGTCACCATGCAAGTTCTCGTGCAGGCACGGGAAGACCTGATCGAACCCACGATGCAGGCACTGGTGGGAGCCAAACGGGTGATCATCCATCTGTACAACTCCACCTCACCTGCACAACGGCGTGTCGTCTTCGGCCTGGAGAAGGACGACATCGTGAAGATCGCCACGCGGGGCACGCAGTTGATTAAGGAGAAGTCAAGGCACTTGGCCGGTACTGAAGTGATATTTCAGTATTCGCCCGAAAGTTTCTCCGCAACCGAAGTCGAATTCTCGCTGGAAATCTGTGAAGCCGTCATGGATGTTTGGGGGCCAACCCCGGAGTCTCCTATCATCCTCAACCTGCCTGAGACGGTCGAGGTGGCGATGCCCAATGTCTACGCTGACCAGATTGAATGGTTTTGTCGCAACTTAAAGCGACGGGATTGTGCAGTCATCAGCGTCCATACTCACAACGACCGAGGTACAGGTGTGGCCGCAACGGAGCTCGGACTACTTGCTGGTGCTGAGCGAGTCGAAGGTACGTTGTTTGGCAACGGAGAGCGTACGGGCAACCTCGACATTATCACAGTGGCTTTGAATCTCCACATGCACGGCATCGATTGTGGTCTTGATTTCGCCGACCTCAGCGTTGTTGAGGAAGTTTACGAACGCTGCACGGGCATGAGCGTTGATCCTCGTCATCCGTATGCGGGCGAGCTCGTGTTCACTGCGTTTAGCGGTTCACACCAAGACGCCATTAAGAAAGCACTGACTGAATGGAAGCAGCGTGAAGGCAAGGCTCACTGGGATGTCCCTTACCTCGCCATCGATCCCCATGACATCGGTCGCACTTACAGTGAAGTCATTCGGGTCAACAGTCAGTCGGGTAAAGGCGGAGTGGCCTACCTCTTGGAGAGCAAGTTTGGCATCGATCTGCCGAAGGAGATGCAACGGGAATTCGGACCGATTGCCAATGCCGCAGTGGATAGTCTGGGTCGTGAAGTCAGTGCAGAGGAGTTGAAGTCTTTGTTCAGGCGGGAGTATATCCAGCGCCAAGAGCCTTACGCACTCAAGCACTTCCACTCCGGCGACACGGATGGTGTTGCTCACTGTCAGGCACACATTACTCGTAACAACCAGCAACTGGAGGTCTCTGGCACAGGGAACGGACCTATTGCAGCATTTGTCAGTGCGTTGCAAAACGCTGGAGTTCAAGCTTTTGAGATCTGTGACTATCGTGAGCAAGCAATGGGCCGTGGTGCGGAAGCCAGCGCCATTGCCTACATCTGCATCCGTACCTCTGACGGTAAAACACGATGGGGTGCAGGAGTTGACACCAGCATCGAGCTGGCGTCGATAAAAGCAGTCCTCAGTGCTCTCAATAGGTTGTAAAATGTTCCTTGGTTCTTTG
Organism: Pirellulales bacterium; assembly: GCA_035656635.1. Classification (NCBI taxonomy): domain Bacteria; kingdom Pseudomonadati; phylum Planctomycetota; class Planctomycetia; order Pirellulales; species Pirellulales bacterium. Next base: position 10,371 of record DASRSD010000170.1, on the reverse strand, counting down.
CGTCTGAGACTGGTCATCAAACCACCATTGCGCCCGGTTCGGAAACGGGTGCACCGAGAAACACAAAAAGCGTAAGGGAGTAATCCGGCTTCCCATCACCGGACGCCGGCTGGAATAGTTCTAACGGTGTTTTGTCGCCCCGACTTGACGGGCGCAAGGTCCTTTGGCGAAAACGTCGAAGGACTTTTGTAATTAGCGATTCTCAAAAACTCATTCATGCGTAAGACAGGCCAAGAACGGATGTCTACGCACTAGGCACAATCCTCTACGAACTCCTAGCCGGCAGCACGCCGATCTTACCGCGCCAGTAGCGCTCGGAACCTTTCGAGTTAAGAATGTGCTGATCGACGGCACGTACGCCAATTAGTCCATTACGCTTCCTCCTGTTCTTGAAGCTGGAACCAGCGCTGTTCGGCATTTTTAAGCTGGTCAGCCAGATCGGTCTGCTCGTGATGCAATCGCAGTGCTTCGGCGGGATCGGTGGCGGCCAATAACTGATCGTGTACGGTTTTCTTTTGCACTTCCAGACGAGAAATCGTTTTTTCCAGGGCGGCCATATCTTTGCGCAACTGCCGATCGTCGCGCACAGTGCGCGGGGTGGCTTTCACCCCCGGGCGGAGCCCGGGGCTAAGGGCTTCGGCGGCGTCGATTTCCTGATTGATCGAGTACAAATAGGCTTCGTAATTGCCCCGGTAATTCACTACGCGGCCGTCGCGGACTTCCACAATGGACGTGGCCACCCGCTTGAGAAAGTGCCGATCGTGGCTGGTGAAAATGACCGTGCCACGATAGTCGATGAGCGCCCGAGCCAGTGCGTCGACCGTATCGACATCGAGATGGTTGCCTGGCTCGTCCAACAGCAGCACGTTGTAATTGCCCAAGAGCAGGCCAGCCAAGCACAGCCGGGCGCGCTCGCCGCCGGACAAAACCGAAATGCGTTTTTCCACGTGCTCGCCGCGGAACAGCAACGCGCCGGCCAGATCCAGAATTTCTTGCGCCTTGGTTCCCCGCGCGGCGGAGCGCTCCAAATACTCCAGCACGGTTTGCTCCTCCGGCAAGCTGGTGTAAACGTGCTGGGCGTAAATGCCGAGCTGGCAGCCGTAGCCCCAGCGCACTTCGCCCGCCAGAGGCGGCAACGAATCGACGACGGTGCGCAGAAATGTGGTTTTGCCCTGGCCGTTGTCTCCCACCACGGCGGCGCGCGCGCCGTGATCGATTTCCAAATCGATGCCATCGGCAACCGTTCGCTCCGCATAACCGATGGCCAATTGCCGGCAGCGCAGGGCCGGGCCTTTGCGCGGCTCAACCTGCGGAGCGTGGATGTTGGCCGTGGGCTCGTCGGCAGCAGTTTCGATCAGCTCCAATCTTTCCAGCTGCTTGCTTTTGGATCGGGCGCGGGAGGCGGTGCTGGCCCGGGCTTTGTTTTTGGCGATGAACTCTTCCAAATGCCGCCGCTTGGCCAGGAGCGCGGCATTGGTGCGCTCTTCGTGTTCGCGCTGCTGCTGTTGGTGTTCCAGAAACGCGTCGATTTTGCCCGGGAACATCGTGAGCTTGCCACGGGTTAAATCGAGCGTGTGATCGCAGGTGGCGGCCAGGAATGCACGGTCGTGCGAAACCACCAGGCAGGCCTCGCGATGATTTTTCAAAAAATGCTCCAGCAAAATTTGGGTGCGCAAGTCGAGAAAGTTGGTCGGCTCGTCGAGCAGCAGCAAATTCGGATCGTGCAACAGCAGCTCCGCCAACTTCAAGCGCGTTTGCCAACCGCCGGAAAGCTTGGCGACGGGACCGGTAAGCGCCTCGCCTTTTAGCTCAAACTCGCCGGCCACTTCGCCGCATTTCCAATCGGGCTGGCTGCTGGAACGCATCAAAAATTCCAGGCCGGTTTCGCCGGGAAGAAACGGATCGTGCTGACGCAAATATCCCAACTGTAATTTGGGATGGCGAACGATATCGCCCCGATCGAGCTCTTCTTCTCCCAGCAGAATGCGGAGCAGCGTGCTTTTGCCTGCGCCGTTGCGGCCCACGAAGCCAACTTTGGCGTCGTCGATGATGGTGGCCTCGGCGCCGTCCAGCAGCACTTGATGGCCGTAACTTTTGTGGGCGTTTTTAATTTGCAGCAGCACGGCCATAAGCAGATTACATCATCCAGAGAATTTAGTAGTGTGTCAGTTTGTTTTATTCGGGTGGCTGTGGTCGAACGGCAGGGTGGCTGGGGTCGACCGAAGGGAGCCCCCAGCGGGCAGCATTCCGGGGGCTCGGCGGCACTCGACCCCGGCCACCCGATAGGCGGCACTCGACCCCGACCACCCGATGCAGTTCACTTCAAAATGCATCACTACCTACGCCAGCGCATACTGGTCTCGGCCGGCGCGCTTCAGCTTGCCTTGTTCCACGAGCGCTTCCCACACGGCGGTGGAATACTGGTTGGGGGGCTGAATGCCGATAATGGTCGATTTTTGCCCGGAGCTCATTGGGCCGCGCCCAATGCGCGATTCTTGATCCAGCTTGGTGAACTTCCAGCGTTTTTTGAACGCGATGTAAGCGGCCTTCAGTTCTTCCTTGGATGGCTGCGGCACGGCCGAGGGCGGGCTGGCGGCGGGCGGCGGTGTGTGCGGGCTATCCTGGGGCTGCGTGGCGGTGGAAAGTGGATGGGAATGATCTTCAGTCACGGCAACGGCTCCTTCAAAGCGCGGCGGTTGATGGCTCACTTCAGATTACCGTGATATAAAACGGGAAGCAACCGGTGGGCGGTGGACATTGGCGGAAGTTCCTCGACAGCGGAAAGGAAAAACATGCCGCACGGCTTTTTTACGATTGAACAATGGAAACGCCCGCGCGCGGGCCAACCGCCGCAGTGGCAGCCGGTGTTTCAGTTGGATGCGTATCAATCGCTCACCAAGGCCATGCAACAACTCCAGCAGCGCGGCGAGCCGGGCTTGTTCCGCGTGGTGCAAATGCAGCGCTGTATTTGGGCCGAAATGGAAAACGGCGAATTGAAATTACACGGATCGCACGCTTCCACTCCCGAAAGCTTGGCGCGGCTGGCGAAATTGTTCGACGAGGAAGGAGGCCGCCGGCCGGTGGAAAAAGCAAGATTGGCGCGCCAGAAAGCAAAGGCCGCCCGAAAAAAGAAATGAGCCGCGGAATGACGGTGCATGCAGCGGCCGGTCTGCAGGCACGGTTAGAAACCGTTAACCCTGGCCGCCGACATCGCGCTGGAAGGCTTCCTGCATGAGATCTGCCTCGCGGCGGTGATGATCGTCCAGCTTAACCAATAACTCTTCCATCTCTTTGCAGGTGGCCTCGACCTTCGGTTTGTCCTCGGCGGACAAATGCTCCAGTCGCAGCACCAGCCGATGAAGCGTTTCCTCGAATTCGTCATGGTCGCGCAGCAAGGCCTGTACTTTTTCCGCTAGGGCCGGCATTTGATCGACGGCGCCGGCCATGTAGCCATCTTGCTCCTTCAGCGCCATCAGCCGTTCCAAATGGCGCTGGAACGATTGAGCAATGAACCGCAGGCTGGAAAGCTTGCGCGGCATCTCTTCTGCGGTGGGCTGCCAATCGAGCACGGTGCGCAGCGCGCCGATGATGTGGCGCAAGGCTTCGTGCTCCACGGCTGCCTGCTTCAGGTTTTGTTGATATTGCGACATGCTGGTATTTTCGTTCCCCGCGCTTTTCCGCCGCTCAACTCTACGTTACGTCACTATTTAACCTTATGACAGCGCCGGCGGGGTTGTCCAGGGTATGGAAAATGGCCGGCGCCAGTGGAATGCGGCAAACCACTGGGAAAACCCTGTAGACATTCCCCCGCAAGTCGGTGTACACTTTTATGTTTCGCCGAAGTTTGGTGCGGGGGTGCGTGCGCCCAACGTGTAAATCGTTTTGAGGTTTTAATAAAGGAGGAATCGTGGTCAAGCTTACGGTTCGGGATCGAGAATCGATTCAGGAAGCGGTGCGGCGCTTCCGCAAGCTCGTGGAACGCAGCGGCATTAAAAAGGAAATGCGCCGCCGGGAGTATTACGAAAAGCCAAGCGAAATTCGCCGCCGTGCGCGGTTGCGTGCGGAAAGACGAACCCGCCGCGTGAAGCCGGTGGGCGCTTGAGTTTCTGCTTCCTCAGCGGCAAAGTTTTTCTAATGCGTAGCCGCTTGATTCGCCATTGCTAAGCCGCACACGAAGATCGCCAAGTTTGGCCAGTGGATTTCTGCATTCACCGTGCGCAATAATCTGCATTCACCTGTGCGCAACAAAAAGCCCCGCCGGCGTTTTTCGGCGGGGCAATGAAATGACACGAACCATATTCAGTGGATTGGACTGCCGCCCAACTCTGTTTTGGGCTGCAGCGAATCAAATCGGGTTTGTTCCTGTTAGAAGCACACTTCCACGCGAGCAAAGAAGCCGTCGAAGCCCAGAACCGTGGCATTGGTGATGGGCTGAAAGTCGGTCACGTCCACATGCTCGAATTCGCCTAAATCCCACCAGGCCTGGAGCAGGTAACCGGCCGACATCCGCAGCCGATTGCTCACTTGCCAATCGCCGCCAAGTTCCATTTCCGCAACCGGAATAATGCGATCGTGGCTGTCGGTTAAGCTTTCGGTAATGGTGGTCACGCCGTCGGCATTCAACACCGGGATGGTCTCCGTTTGATCCATTTGCCCCAGCAGCAGCGAAAAGTTGGTGCGGGCAAACAGCGAAAACCGGTTGCCTGCGAAATACCGCCGCCCTTCAATTCCCACCCGCGGACCGGCTCCGATGAACGAAGCGTCAATAAAGCCGGCGACGGGTTCGTCGACAACTGGAGTGGCGGAGTTTTGAATGGTGTCGTCCGTACGATGCACGTCGGCAATTCGCACGCCGGCGGAGTACTTCAACGTCCACACGGGGCAGCAGCGGCAAGGATTGCACGAGGAAGGATTGCCGCCGAAGCAGCAGCACTTGGAATAATCGATGTCGTACACGTTCATGTTCAGGCCGACCGTGTTCACCAGCGTGTCGCCAGGGTTGTTCGCCCGCAACATAAACTGCCCGCCGAAGGCGCTGGTGAGCGTGGGGGAAGCGACCAGGGTTCCGCCATCGTTCAAATTCCAGTAGTGGAAGTTGATTTCGTCGCCGCAATCGAAGCGGTAACCAAGAAACGCCCGCACGGAGCTTTGGTAATTATATTTCTGCTGGATGATGCGGTCGTTTTCGTTTCCGGTGATCGGATCGCCGGTAATTTGCACAAACGCCTGGGCGATGGCAAAGTCTGGCCGCACCAGCACGTAATCCGCGCCGGCGTACCATCCACAGCAACCGCACGGATTGAAGCAGCACGAATCACCGCAGCAACCGCCGCAGGAGTTTCCGCAGCCACCGCAACCGCCGCAGCTATCACAGGAATTACCACAGCCACCGCAGCCACAACTGTTACCACCGCAGCCATTACAGCAACCGTTCATGTTGCAACCGTTCATGCAATCGCTGTAGGCACTGCCGTATTCATTGGAGTTCATCGATTCCATGCCCGGGCCAATCATTTCCTGCGAGGTGGGGCTGGAAGTATCGGGCACGGGCATGCGATTCGTCATTCCGCTGGATGGCTGCGAATTCATGGCCCGGGTTGGCATACGCTGAGGCTGGGCTTGCACGGAGCGCGTGGGCTGCTGCGAAGAGCCCGAGTTGTCGCTTGCGTCGTCGGGAAGCTCCAATGCCGCCTGGTTGACGAAGGCGTGGCGCACTCCGCGATTGTAATTATTCAATGGCGCCGGCATGCTGGTCGGAATCGGGCTGGCGGTTTGGTAACCGTTGCGCGACGAAAGTTGGCCGGAACCATCGTCGGCGGTGGAAAAAATGGCGTGCGATACTTGATCGGCACTGCCACTAACTGGCGAGGCGGGCGCGGCGTTCACCGCCTGCAACGTGGCTTGCGCCGAGCCGTCATCGGACAATGTGTTTTGATTTGTCGAGCCGCCATAGCGCCGCAACATGGGCTCTAAGTCGTAATCGGAAACCGGCTGAGCAGCCCGGGCCAAAGCAGCAATAGTCGCCAGCCCTAAGCACAGGGCAGTGATACGCAGAAATTTAGCGCACGACATTCGAAGATCCCCCCTAGTTCATTCCCCTTGATTTCAACCGACCGGGTAAGCCCAGTCGCCGCCGCGGCATCCCTTCGGCCGGGCAGTTGCCGGAACCTGTGCGGATGGTGGCGGTTATCCGGAGCCAATCTCTCCGGCTTGGGAAGGTATCGGACGCCGTATTTCCGATACTTTCGGAATTTACGAAACAAACCGCATTTTCCGACCGACCGGCATATACAGAGAACTTTGCCCAGGCTCCGCGGCTTAACCCTGCCGCCGCGCCAGCCAGCCGAACAGAAAGCCCATCGCCACGCCGCCAGTGCAAGCGCCAGCAATGAGCTTGGATTCGCCGTAGTGAAAATCAATTTCGCTGCTGAGCACTCCCGCTACAAACAGCAGCAACGCCAGCGCGACAAAAAACACCGCGGCCGTCAGCCAGGTTAACCGGCGTCGAATGGCCATCAGTTGCAGTTCCATTTTCTGCAAATCGGGAGGCGCGGCCGACGGAGCTGCAGGGGAAGGAGATTCTGTATTCATGAGGATTTGTGTTGCACGGCAGGCGCAGCTTGGTTGGTCTTTTCGAACACCAGTGGATGATCGGAAAGTGGATCGGTAATGCGAATGCTGAGCTTGCCGGCCAGCAAGTCATCGATGAGCGTTCCCACCACTTCGGCCCGCCAACCGCAAGCCAAGGCCGCTGATTCGTCGTTGACAAAGCCCAAGCGAAACGCGATGAGATCGCGCACATCGCTGGCGGTGCCCACCAGCGCCGGAGCTAATCCCAGCGAGCGGCACAAGCTGGTCAGGGCGGTCGATAGAAATTGTCCCAGCACGTTAATTTGCTGCGGCACTTCTCGCCGTTCGCTTTGCGGCAAATCTTGCTGGGGAAGATCCAGCGCCAATTGAATATGCTCAGCAATTTTCGGCAACAACCGTTGTAATTCACTTCGCTCCAGTCCGCGCACGGCCCGAATTTGCCGCATTTCGGCCGTGCGGCGACGGGCCAGCTCCACCAGCAAATCGTCGCGCAGCACAAACTTCGCCGGTGTATCACGGCGCTGGGCTTCTCCTTCGCGCCAGCGCCACAATTCGCGCGCCACAGCCAGCGACCGGGGAGATAAACCCGAAATGCCCGACACCCGCCGCCACCGTTCCCGACTGCGGCTGGCAATCACCTCTTGCTGAAAGTCCTGCATTTCGGCGGCGAACCAGTCGGTGCGGTTGGTTTTATCGAGCCGAGCCAGCAGCTTATCGCGCAGCGGAATGAGATACCGTACGTCGTCCAGGGCATATTCCAACTGTTGCGCGCTCAGCGGTCGCCGCCGCCAATCGGTGCGGGTTTCTCCCTTCTGCGTGTTCACGCCCAGCAATCGCGACAGCAGCGTGCCGTAGCCGGAGGGAAATTCGTCGCTGATAAAACCGGCCGCAATTTGCACGTCGAATAAATTGGCCGGACATTGGTTGACGGCCTGCAGCGCGAAGCCTAGCTCTTCCCGTCCGGCGTGTACTATGGTTTGATGATTGGGCCGCGCTAGCACTTCCCAAAAGCGGGTCAGGTCGCCGGCGGATAAGGGATCGATTACGCTCAGCCCGGCGGGAGTGCAAATTTGCACCAAGCATAATTGCGAACGGTAAGTATGCTCGGAAACAAATTCGGTGTCGAAGGCAATGACCTCGGCCTGAGATAACTCATCGCACAGTGCCGCCAATTGTTGTTCGGTGGTAACTTGGTTGTACGACATCAGGTGGCGCGCGGCGCGAAGCGTGTTAAATTAACGGCTCGAGTTTTGGCGATCACTTTATTATTTTAATTTGCCATCACGGCAACGGGCTGATGGAAATTTGGTTGCATGCAAACCGCCGCGTTTTGTTGCTGGGCATGATACTGCCTGTGGTGCTGATTGCGGTAGGGCTAATCCCGGTTTTCGCTCTGGCAACCGAGACCGGGGCCTGGCTGCGAATCGTAGGGTGGATCACGGTGGCCGTGGGAACGCTGCTGTTGGGAAATATTTTCGTCCAATGGAAGTTGCCGCGGTTGGCGTATGCCGATGGCCAGCTGCACATTTACTTGCGCACCGGCCGGCCCATCGTCATTCCCGTGGAATACGTGGAATGTTTTTTTTGGGGTAGCGGAGCGGGCCAACTGCCAGGGCCCGATGGGCGCGAAATCCCCGTGCGCAATTTGGTGCTGCGCGTGGCCGAAAGAGCAAAAGATTTCCAACACCGCGAGGTCAAAGCCATGCTGGGGCGTTGGGACGACGGATACGTGACCATTCACGGCGCATGGTGCGAACCGCTGACGCTGGATGTGGTGCAGCGATTGAATGCGCGCCTAGCCCAGGCGCAGCAATTCAAAAAAGAATCGCCAAAAATATAATGCGGTTTTCCGTCATAAATAAAGTTTGAAGATGGACGCCATGCCACAGCTCCGTGTGGGCAGGAAAGTCATAGCAATTCATACATGGCCACTCAAAGGAGTGCCATGGCACACGTCCTAACCATGACGGTTATTGGATTTGTGGCAAAGGTTCACCCGAGCGTTACCGGAAGTGGAACTTCAAGTTGCGCACCGTGTTGCTGCCACTCAGCAATAATTAGGCCAAATGCTGTACGGTTGGCTGTGGATTTTTCGTCGCCGCTATGTCTTGGAAAAACTCCTTGACAGGTTTGTTATCAAGGCGAATACTGCGGGCTGCACCGTGCCGGGCAGAGGAAGTGCCCTGCGTGTTGGTCGCCGTTAACAGGATGTTCCAAGCGACGCGGCGACGCCAATCGCCTCCCTAGGGAAACAGGAGTCACGGCGTGCCAATCTCTGTGCTGGAAGCTGTTAAATTGGGCCTTTGGGATTACGAACCGCCCAAAGTGGAAGACGGCAAATATTCGTCGACACGAGCGTTGCCCGGCTCCAACGAAAAACTGGCGGTGCTGGCCGAGCGGTTGAAGCAAGGCTTGCCTCTGTGGCACCCCAGCGATCCGCGCAATTACGCCGAAGCCATCGGCGAGCTAGAAGATTGAATCGAGCCCGGCCAGCGGCAATCTCGACGGCGCCCAAAGCGAGGGCGGGGTGGACGCGCTGCACTCGCCGGGCGGCTGCACGCTTTTGGGCTCCTCTGTGCGCCTGCCGGGCAATTTGCTATGCTCGCGGGCGCCCAATTTCATCGTCGATCACAAGGCACTGGTGTTTTCATGCCGAGCTTAAAGCTCTCCTATCCGCATCAGTTGGGGCAAGCAGAAGCGGTTGCCCGATTGAAAAATCTCCTCACGAAAGTGAAGGACAAATACCAAGCTCAGGTTTCCGATTTGAAAGAAGCTTGGAACGGCAACACGCTGAATTTCAGCTTTAGCACGTACGGCTTCAAAGTGGCCGGCGACGTGATTGTGCAGCCCAGCGAAGTGCAGCTCGACGGGCAAATTCCGATCGCCGCCATGATGTTCAAGGGCAAAATCGAAAGCGCCATTCGCGATCAACTGGCCAAAGAGCTGGCGTGAAAGGCGGCAGGCGGCAGGCTGAAGGCAGAAGGCAGAGAGCAGAACGGCAACACAGTTACTGCGGGACAAGTCCAGCGGCTAAATCGGCCCGCAAGGTTTGCCCGATCTTCCTCTGTTCACGCTAGCATTTCTTCGCTGGCGGTTCCTGTTTTCAAATTGAAGCGATGGGAGCTTGAATTGCCGATGGTCAACAGTATTGCCACTTCTTTTACGGAGGGTTTGCTGTGGACTCCGCGACCGGTGTTGCTTGTGCGCCTGTGGTTTCTGCGTCTTTAGCTGTTATGGCTGTTGATTCTGCACCCATCGTTTCTGCGCCTGGGGTTTCCGCTCCGCAACCGGTCCAATTGCTCGTTGAATTGGAAGCCCAGCAGGACCGCTTGCTACGCGACCTGGACGACTTGAACCAGCAGATTGAACAAGCCATTGTCGTCGGTCAAATGAGCGTGCGCCGTCCGGCGGAAAATGCGGCCGCTTTCTAACTGTGGATTTAGATCGAAGTTGTTCGAGCATGTCTTACAAAGTGGAGCGGCGGTAGCCGGATGCTCACATTATCTGGGCTGGAAGACGTGGCCTTCGGGCTACGTTGAAAACGCTAAACAAATATGAAATGCGCACTAGAACCGGCAATCATCTGCCTAGTTGACTTTCAATCGGCAGCGCGCCAAAATCACGCTCTCGTTGGTTGCAGCGGACCGCAACCAAGTGCCAATCAACCGCTGACCGGCTAGTCGTTGTCGGGATGCGCTTTCTAATTCAACTGTTCGGGTTGAATTTCTCCACAGGAGAGTGGTTCTATGTCGCACAGTGCAAAACTGCAGCTATTGGTAG
>DASRSD010000169.1 GCA_035656635.1 Pirellulales bacterium | reverse complement strand
AGCGCCGGGATTTACGCGCGTGATTGCCCACTACGGGTTTATGCAAAGTCCCAGTGTACAACGGGTGATGGCTGCCGCCGAAGAGACAGGAATTCTGAAAACGGGCTCGCAAATTACGTATTTCGTACGCAGCGACGATATTATGCTCACTGGCAATAGCAAAATGGCGAAGTGGCGAAAGCGGTTCTATGCATTTCTGAGCCGGAATGCCAAAGATGCCACCAGCACGTGGAATGTTCCGCTGGAGCAGGCCGTCGGCATTAGAATTTCCACAAAACTTTAGGCAATTAGATGCGGTAATGAAAGTAGGATCGGGAAAACCCTGTTAGGGCTATGCAACAATCGCTTACAAATTCGCTATCCACTTCGCTTCTTTTTCTTGGGTACTTTAGCACCCTTTTTCCGCGCTTCGGACAAGCCGATCGCGATTGCTTGTTTGCGACTCGTCACTTTTTTCTTTCCTTTCCCACTGTGAAGTTGACCTCTCTTTTTTTTGTGCATCGCTCTTTTTATCGAGCTTTGAGCTTTTTTGCCGTACTTTGCCATTGTCGTCCTCGTTGTTTAATAAAGTAGTGGAGAGGAACTTTTGCTGTCAGGTCGCAACTCCTGTGCCGTGATTGTGCGATGAGAAACCAATTACCCGCTCGTCACGTCTCCGCCAATAAGCGGCAATACATGGCCGCTGATGTAACTGGAATCCGCATTTGACGCAAAAAACACATAGGCGGGTGCTATTTCGTCCGGCTGAGCCGGCCTCCCCATCGGGGTCTTGCTACCGAATTTAGAAAGTTGTTCTACAGACTCTCCTTCGTCGGCCGGATTTAAAGGTGTCCACACCGGTCCGGGTGCAACGGCGTTGACACGGATTCCTTTTTCGACAAGATTTTGAGCCAACGACTTTACAAACGCATTGATGGCGCCTTTCGTTGCCGCATAATCCAACAATTGTCGATTGCCAAATAAGCCTGTCTCGGAACTGGTGGCTATGATCGATGATCCACGCTTCAAGTGCGGCAATGCGGCGCGCGTCAGAAAGAATAACGCATCGATATTCGTGCGGAAGGTTGTCTCCCAATCCTTTTCCGTGATTTCGTCGAGCGATTGTCGTCGATTTTCATATGCCGCATTGCTGACGAGGATATCGAGCTTTCCCAACTTTTGAATTGCCGATTCAACCAAGTGCCGACAGAAACTTGCATCGGTCAAATCGCCCGGCAATTGCACGCATCGTCGGCCGGTTGCTTCGACGTGGCGTTTGACTTCATCGGCATCCGATTGTTCGGCCGGCAAATAATTAATGGCCACATCCGCCCCTTCTTTGGCAAATAGGACCGCAACCGACCGGCCAATTCCCGAATCGCCGCCGGTAATCAATGCCGATTTGCCTATTAGCTTTCCCGCCGCTTTGTATTGAGCGCCTTCAAATTGTGGTTTTGGTTCCAAGTCTTTCTCAAGGCCTGGCTTCTTGAGCTTCCGTTTTGGAAACGGGGGTTCGGGCCTAAGGGAAGGCATATCGTTTGATTTTGTTTGAACTGTTGCTGTTGAATGTGTCGGCATGATACGTCTCCCATCCCTGATTTCGAATTTGGTGCTTCTTTGGGGTAAAGTTGCTGTGGGAGCGGATGCAATTTTTGCGCCGCGTGACATTGCGCAAACTTCATTGAGATTCCAGTAACATATCGGGATAGCACTATCTTCGTTCAGTTTGACCGTTGAACGATCAGCCATTTATAAATTGCTCTCGCTTTCGACGATTGATTGATGTCTGATACCGCGGCATGAAATTCGCAGCTTCGCCTCCGCACTTTACGCAAATTTTCTATACGCGCTGATTCGCGTTAAAGCCGGAGGACGGGCTTTATGGAGTGCCGGGCGATTACCGTAACCGGTATCGTACAGGGGGTCGGATTTCGACCCTTTGTTTTCCGGCTGGCTTCCGATCTGGGGCTGCAAGGATTAGTAAGGAATGATGCGGGTTCGGTTTACATCGAAATTGAAGGCGAAAACGCAGCCTTAAATAAATTCCGATTGCGACTGGAACAAGATGCACCACCGCTCGCCAAAATCGACGCTGTCTCGTGGCGTCCACTCGCAAAGCAATACGCCCAGCGCGACCAGCGATTTTCCATCGCACATAGTGCAATCACGGGCCAAGAGGCGATTTACTTCTCACCGGACGTGGCAGTTTGCCAAGACTGCTTGGCCGAGTTATTTGATCCGCGCAACCGGCGTTTCCGCTATCCATTTTTAAATTGCACGAACTGTGGACCGCGTCTGACAATTATTCAAGGCGCTCCCTATGACCGGCGGCGCACCACGATGGCGCAGTTTGAAATGTGCGCCGAGTGCCAAACCGAATACGATGATCCAAACGATCGCCGCTTTCATGCTCAGCCCACCGCCTGTCCCAAGTGTGGGCCACAATTGGAATTAGTTAATTCAGCGGGAAATCGGATTGAAACGAGCGATCCACTCGCTACTTTTGTTTCCGTCCTGCAAAACGGCCAAATTGGAGCCCTGAAAGGTTTGGGCGGTTATCACCTGGTTTGTGATGCCCGCAATCAAGAAGTGGTTTGCTCATTGCGGCGGCGAAAACAGCGGGAAGAAATGCCGCTGGCCGTCATGGTGGGCAGCATTGAAGCCGCCGAAAAACTTTGCTTCATCACTCCCGAAGAAAGCGCATTTATCAACTCGCCTCAGCGGCCAATTGTTCTTTTGCGCCGCCGAGAGAATACGTCGAGCTCTGTGTGTGAAGCAGTCGCGCCAGGCAATCCATATTTGGGCGTTATGCTTCCCTATACGCCTTTGCATCATCTTTTGCTAAGAAACATGGGTGATGTCCCGCTGGTTATGACCAGCGGCAATCGGTCGCATGAACCGATCGCCTATCAAGATACAGATGCGCTTGTTCGCTTGAGAACAGTTGCCGATATTTTTCTGCGGCACAATCGGCCAATTCATGTTCGATGCGACGATTCCGTAACACGAATCGTAGGCCATGCGGAACTGCCGATTCGAAGATCGCGCGGGTATGCACCGCAGCCAATTCGTTTACCGCAACCATGCGTTGCGCCCATATTGGCCGTCGGTGGGCAATTCAAGGGCGTGTTCGCGCTGGGGCGCAATCGGCAAGCGTTTCTCAGCCATCACCTCGGCGATTTGGAGGATTTTGAGGCAAGTCAACAATTCGAGCGCGATATTGATCTTTATGAAGAACTTTTCCAATTCGCGCCGGACTTGATCGTTCATGATTTGCATCCCGACTATGCCTCAACAAGATACGCGCGCCGGCGAGCCCAACGAGATCATCTGCCAACATTCCCGGTGCAGCATCATCATGCCCACATGGCTAGTTGCATGGCGGAAAATCGATTGACTGAATCAGTAATCGGGGTAACTTTCGACGGCACGGGATACGGCCAGGACGAAGCGACGGGGGAAGCGACGATTTGGGGCGGCGAGTTTTTGGTCGGCGATTACCAGCAGTTTTGCCGTGCGGCGCATTTGCGCAATGTGCCGATGCCCGGCGGCGACAAGGCCATCCACGAGCCGTGGCGCATGGCGCTGGCATATTTGATGGACGCACATTGCGACTTGTCGTTAATCGAAAACCGCATTTCGTCCTCCGTCGTTAACGCCACAAAAACCATAATTTCACGGCGCGTTAACTGTCCCCTCACTTCCAGCGCGGGTCGGCTGTTTGATGCGGTCGCCTCAATTGCGGGCCTGTGCGACTTCACAACATTCGAAGGACAAGCGGCGATGCAATTGGAATGGCATTGCCACAAGGCGACTGAGGAGAATTCCTATCCATTCCAAGTTGAATCGAGCCCGTTGGTCATTGATACACGGCCCATGATTCAAGCCGTGGCGAAAGATGTTCATGATCACGTCGACATCTACCGTATCGCTCGACGTTTCCATGCCACGCTGGCAGCCATCATCATCGATGTATGCAAGCGAATTCGCAATTCCTGTGGATACAGTTCCGTCGTGCTGAGCGGCGGGGTATTTATGAATGCGATTCTCACTGAAGAAGTAGCGATGCGGTTGACTGACGATGGATTTCAGGTGTATCGGCACCGATTGGTCCCCCCAAACGACGGCGGATTGTCGCTCGGCCAATTGGCTGTGGCAGCGGCACACCAACAAATGCCTAACCTGCAAACCAGCGAGCCAGCACCGGTCCGCCGTCAGCGCGAGCCGCAGTTAACTCAAAAATGAAAAGCAAACCGATTTCCAGGAAATGAAATTTTATGTGCCTCGGCATTCCCGGCAAAGTAATTGAAACCTACGAGGAACACGACGTGCTGATGGGCAAGGTCGATTTTGGCGGCGTCTCAAAGCGCGTTTGCCTGGAACACGTTTCCGATGTTCGCCTTGGCCAATATGTCCTGGTGCATGTCGGTTTTGCCCTATCGAAAATCGATGAGGACGAAGCGGGTCGCGTGTTCGAGTTTCTGGCCAGCATGAACCAGCTCGACGAGTTACAGGCGCCATCATCATGAAATACCTGGACGAATACCGCGATGCCCAAACGGTCAAAAGACTGACCGACGCCATCCGCCGTACCGTCACCCAACCGTGGGTCATTATGGAAGTGTGCGGCGGACAGACGCACACGATTGTAAAGTACGGCGTCGACAAAATGCTGCCCGACGGGGTGGAATTGGTGCACGGCCCCGGTTGCCCGGTGTGCGTAACATCTCTGGAGATGATCGATCGCGCGCATGCCATTGCGGCGCGGCCAGAGGTTATTTTCACTTCGTTTGGAGACATGTTGCGCGTGCCCGGTTCGCGCGGCGACCTGTTGCAACTGAAAAGCCAAGGCGCCGACGTGCGCATTGTTTACTCGCCGCTCGATGCGGTCAACTTAGCGGCGGCAAACCCCAATCGGCATGTGGTCTTTTTCGCCATCGGTTTTGAAACGACTGCCCCGCCCAATGCCATGGCCGTGTGGTTAGCAAGTCGGCGCAAGTTAACGAATTTCAGCGTGTTGGTTTCGCACGTGCTGGTGCCTCCTTCGATCACTGCCATTTTGCAGTCGCCGGGCAACCGGGTGCAGGGATTTTTAGGACCGGGCCATGTCTGCACCGTGATGGGCTACGAAGAATACGAGCCGATTGCCCGACAATATCGTGTGCCCATTGTGATCACCGGATTCGAACCGGTCGACATGCTCGAAGGCGTGTTGATGACCCTGCGCCAATTGGAGGCGGGTTCGGCCACGGTCGAAAATCAATACAGCCGTGCGGTGCAGCGCAGCGGCAATTTGGAATCGAAAAAACTAATCGACGAAATTTTTGAAATCACCGATCGCAAGTGGCGCGGGGTCGGCATTATTCCCAAGAGCGGCTACAAGCTGAAGTATGAGTATCGGAATTACGATGCCGAGCGGCTGTTTGAAGTCAAAGACATTGAAACCCAGGAATCCAGCATTTGCATCAGCGGCCGAATTTTGCGCGGACTAATGAAACCGCACCAATGCCCCGCATTTGGAAAAACTTGCACGCCACAAACGCCGCTAGGAGCAACCATGGTCTCCAGTGAAGGGGCTTGCGCGGCTTACTATGCCTACGGCCGACACTTGGAAGCGTGTCGTACTCACGCTGCCATACCCGAGCCGCTAGTGCCTATTGGAGGTATCGCATGACACCCATGACGGAAGCGGTGCAACTGCCGCCGCAGGCTGCTATGTACTCATCGGACGAACTCGCGGCCAAAGTTATGCGGCAGTGCAACGAAGTAATCGACGTCAAACAAAAATTCTTCAGTGAAAACGCCTCGCGAATTGTCGAGTGCTGCGTAGCCATGGCCGATGCGTTTGATCGCGGAGCGCACTTATTGGTATTCGGCAACGGCGGTAGTTCGTGTGATGCCGCCCACATGGCGGTAGAGTGCATGCATCCGATCATCGAAAAGCGCACGGGCCTGCCAGCCATTTCGTTAAATAACGACACCGCAGTTTTGACTGCGATCGGCAATGACATGGACTTTTCGCTGGCCTATGTGAAGCAACTAAAATTGCTGGGACGCAATGGCGGCATTGCCCTGGGCATTTCCACCAGCGGTAAGTCAGCCAATGTCAATCGTGCCCTGCAAGCTGCTCGGGAAATGAACATGCTGACGGTAGGCTATGCGGGCCGTGACGGCGGAAAAATGCCTCCCCTGTGCGATCATTGTTTTGTGGTCCCCAGTTTCAGCATTCCGCGCATCCAGGAAACGCAAGAAACGTTGTTGCACATCATGTGGGATTTAATCCACGTAATTCGTGGCGCGGAGGATGTAATTTAATGGCCACGCCGATTCCCACCATCGACGATCCAGCGGTCTTTACAACCTGTCCGGTTCCGCAAAACCGGTACGACCGAATTCTGTTGGGTCATGGCAGTGGAGGCATGTTGAGTGCGGATTTGATTCAAAAAGTGTTTCTGCCAGGCTTTGACAATCCTTTGCTTGCGGAACTGGAAGATCAAGCAACTTTTAGTCTGAACGGCTACGCCCACGAGGCAGGCCGAATTGCGTTCACGACCGATGCCTTTGTCGTGCGGCCGTTATTTTTTCCCGGCGGCGATATCGGCCGGCTGGCGGTTCATGGCACGGTGAACGATTTGGCTGTAGGCGGGGCCACGCCGATGTTCCTTTCTGCCGCATTCATTCTGGAAGAAGGCTTGCCGCTGGAAGATTTGCATCGCATCGTAGCTTCCATGCGCGCGGCTTGTAACCAAGCCGGGGTGCAATTGGTCACAGGCGACACCAAAGTCGTCGATCGTGGCAAGGGTGACCAAATTTTTATTATTACTTCGGGAATCGGAATAACACCGCCAGGCCGGCGGCTTTCGATCCGCAACGTCAAGGCCGGAGACCAAATTTTAATTTCTGGAACCATTGCCGATCATGGCATCGCGATTATGTCCGTGCGCGAAGGAATCGAATTCGAGACTGTGCTGGAAAGCGATACTGCGCCGCTGCATGATTTAGCGCGAACCATGCTCCAAGCCTGCCCATCGATCCGCTGGATGCGCGATCCCACCCGGGGCGGCGTCTCCAGCACTCTGAACGAACTTGCCAGTGCCGCTAGGGTAGGCATCAAAGTGGACGAAGCCGCCGTGCCAATTCGTCCGGAAGTGCATGCGGCCTGCGAAATGCTCGGGTTGGATCCGCTCTACGTGGCCAATGAAGGAAAGTTGATTGCCGTCGCCCAGGCGGAAGATGCGGCTCAACTTTTGCAGGCAATGCGCAGTCATTCCCTGGGGGCCAACGCGGCCATCATTGGCGAGGTAGTCGACGATCACCCTGGCATGGTGGTGCAGCGCACGCTCATCGGCGGCGAGCGCGTGGTCACCATGTTAGCGGGCGAACAATTACCACGAATTTGCTGAAAGCACGTATCAACTAGTCTCACGCTTAAAAAGAATTTTGATTTTCAGGTCAGCGAATATGCCATTTCATGCCCACCCCCATCAAAAACCCCGACGACCTGGCGCCGAAAAAATCGTCGAACCGAATTTTTCGCCAGGAAGTTGCCGAAGGGGTCGATGCGCTGGAGCGCCCCATGGGGCGGTTGATGATTTCGGCATTTGCGGCGGGCATCGAAATTGGCTTGAGCTTGTTGCTCTTGGGAATTGTCAAAACGCTGGCCGAAGGAGCTCTCGACCGTTTGGTCTTCGAGCTGCTCATGGCCCTGATGTATTCGTTCGGCTTTATCGTCGTGATCTTGGGTCGTTCGGAGTTGTTCACCGAGCAAACTACTTTAGCCATTTTGCCGCTATTAGCCGGCAAAACGACCTTCGGCAAAGTGGCCCGGTTATGGGTCGTCGTGCTGATCGGAAATGTGATCGGCGCCGCAGTGTGTGCCGCCTGGATCGTTTGGGTTGCCACCTCGATGAAAGTTGCGGAAGCCAGCGCATTCGAAGCAATTTCAACGAGGATCGTCGAGCATCCGGGCTGGGTCATTCTGCTCAGCGGAGTAATGGCGGGTTGGCTGATGGGATTGGTTTCTTGGCTAGTAGCAGCGGCGCGCGACACAACCAGCCAGATCATCATTATTTGGATTGTCACGGCGGCGATTGGCCTGTCGCATTCGCATCATGCCGTGCTGGGCAGCGTGGAGGTGCTGGGCGGATACTTTGCCGGCGGCCAGACCACGCTGGCTCAATACGGTTACTTTTTGTTGTGCACCACAATTGGCAACGCGCTGGGAGGCGTATTTTTTGTGGCGGTGTTGAAAAACGGGCACGCAGCGCCCGAAAAGGGAAGTGCTTAGGCAATGGCGCTCGCAGCGGGCATTGGAGCGGAAGGAAAAAGAACATTCTTCGTTGAAAGCGATTCGGACAAATTCATATGGCAGTCTGATTAAGGGAGGTTCCTATGGCGCCCAAATCCACAATTCAGGCCAAACGACAACCGGCGGTCAAAGAAGTTCATATTCTGTGGATCACCGCCGGTCTGGGCTGCGATGGCGATTCGGTTTCGATTACCGCCGCTACGCTCCCCAGCGTGGAAGAAGTTGTGATGGGCGCCATTCCCGGGTTGCCCAAGGTGCATTTGCACAATCCGGTATTGGCCTACGAGGTTGGCGATGAATTCATGAAATATTGGTACATGGCCGAACGGGGCGAGCTGGATCCGTTCGTACTGGTTGTGGAAGGGTCGATCCCGAACGAAAAGATTAAGAAGGAAGGCTATTGGGCCGCGCTGGGAACGGATGCGAAAACAGGCCAGCCAATTACCACCAACGAATGGATTGATCGCCTGGCGCCCAAAGCGCTGGCCATTGTCACGGCCGGAACTTGTTCGGCCTTCGGCGGCATCCACGCCATGGAAGGAAACCCGACTGGCTGCATGGGATTGTGCGATTACCTGGGGTGGAATTGGAAATCGAAGGCCGGCCTGCCGATTGTCAACGTGCCGGGTTGTCCGGTTCAGCCGGATAATTTCATGGAAACATTGCTGTACCTGCTGTACCAGGTGGCGGGACTGGCGCCGATGATTCCACTGGACGAACAACACCGTCCCACTTGGTTATTCAGTGCGCGCACCGTACACGAAGGTTGCGACCGTGGCGGATACTACGAAGAAGCTAATTTTGCCAAAGAATATGGCAAGCCGGAATGCTTAGTAAAGCTCGGCTGTTGGGGACCCGTCGTGAATTGCAACGTCACCAAGCGCGGATGGATGGATGGCATTGGTGGCTGTCCCAATGTGGGAGGTATTTGCATCGGCTGCACGATGCCAGGCTTTCCCGACAAATTCATGCCGTTCATGGATGAGCCGGCTGGGGCACACATGTCGTCCACTGCGATCAGCGTGTATGGAAGGATCATTCGGTCCCTGCGACGCATCACCAACCGTTCCGACAATAAAGAACCGAAGTGGCGTCACCGCCGACCGGAATTGACAACCGGTTACAAACCAACATCTTATTCGCCAAGGTAGAAGATCAAGCGCGTTTCCTGACAAAAATCGCGCAAATTCGGACAACAAAAAATTGATTTATGAGATAAAGGAGATTGCCATTATGGCCACTGTCACCGACCGCGCCCCAACGACCAAAAGCCGAAACTTGGTCGAAATGTCGTGGGATCCTATCACACGCATCGTGGGCAGTCTGGGCATCTACACCAAAATCGATTTTGCTAACCGCGAGGTTGTGGAATGCTACAGCACGTCGTCGATTTTCCGTGGCTACAGCATCTTCATGAAGGGCAAAGACCCGCGCGATGCGCACTTTATCACCAGCCGCATTTGCGGCATCTGCGGTGATAATCACGCCACTTGCGCCGTGTATGCGCAAAACATGGCTTTCGGTGTCAAAACGCCGCCGCTGGGCGAATGGATCATTAACCTGGGCGAAGCCGCCGAGTACATGTTCGACCACAATATTTTTCAAGATAACTTGGTCGGCGTCGATTTCTGCGAGCAAATGGTCAAGGAAACCAACCCCGGCGTGCTGGAAAAAGCCAACAAAACCGAAGCCCGCGGCGCCAAATGGCATGGCTACAAAACCATTGGCGATATTATGCGGGCGCTCAATCCGTTCACGGGGGAATTCTACCGCGAAACGTTGCAGGTTAGCCGCTACACGCGCGAAATGTTCTGCCTGATGGAAGGCCGGCATGTGCATCCATCGACGCTTTATCCTGGCGGCGTGGGAACCGTGCCGACGGTGCAACTGTTTACCGATTACCTCGTACGGTTGATGCGCTATGTCGAGTTCATGAAAAAGTGCCTGCCGCTGCACGAAGATTTATTCGACTTCTGGTACGAGGCGCTCCCCGGTTACGAAAAAGTCGGCCAGCGTCGCGTTCTATTGGGTTGTTGGGGCGCGTTCAACAACCCCGACACGTGCGATTACCGCTACCAGAACATGAGTAAGTGGGGTAAAGACATGTTCGTTACCCCCGGCGTCATTGTCGACGGGCAACTAGTTACCAACAACTTGGTCGACATCAATTTGGGAATCCGAATTCTGCTCGGCAGTTCGTATTACGACGATTGGCAGAATGCGGAAATGTTTGTCGAAAAGGACCCGCTCGGCAATCCCGTCGACCGTCGCCATCCCTGGAACCAAACCACTACGCCCCGGCCGCAAAAACGCGATTTCAAAAGCAAATACACCTGGGTCATGTCGCCACGCTGGTTCGACAAGCGCACCGGCGACCACTTGGCGCTGGACACCGGCGGCGGCCCCATTGCCCGACTATGGTCGACCGCACTTTCCGGGCTGGTCGACATCGGCTACGTCAAAGCCGGCAATGGCGGTGTCAAAATTATGCTGCCCAAAACCGCTTTGCTGCCGGAAGTCGAATTCGAATGGAAAATTCCCAAGTGGAGCAATGCCATCGAACGCGACCGCGCACGAACATACTTTCAGGCGTATGCGGCAGCGTGCGCGCTATATTTCGTCGAACAAGCGATTGCCACGCTCCACTCCGGCGATACCAAAACCTGGGCCGAATTCAAAGTGCCCGACGAAGCCATCGGCTGCGGCTTCCACGAGGCCGTACGCGGCGTGCTGTCGCATCATTCGGTCATTCGCAATGGCAAAATCGCCAATTACCATCCGTATCCACCCACACCCTGGAACGCCGCTCCGCGGGATAGTTACGGCACGCCGGGGCCTTACGAAGATGCCGTGCAGAACACGCCCATTTTCGAGGAGAACGGGCCTGACAATTTTAAAGGCATCGACATTATGCGCGCGGTCCGTAGTTTCGATCCTTGCCTGCCCTGCGGCGTGCATATGTACAACGGCAACGGCAAACTGTTAAACGAAGTTCGTCACGTTCCCATGTTCGGAGCGCAAGCCCATTCATAACGTATGAAAACCGAAAATAACACCGGTGATTTTGCACGCCTCGAATCGTTGATTCGCGAAATCGACGAATTCGGCGATCCGGCCACGAACTCACGGCTGCAAGAAATTATTCAAGCGCTGCTCGATTATCATGGCGCCGCAGTCGCGCGCTTGATTGAAACAGTTCGCCAGGCGAAAGGTCCTGACGTCGTACAAAAACTGACGGACGACGATTTAGTTTCGAGTTTGCTGCTGCTTTACGATTTGCATCCGGTCGATTTGCAAACACGCGTGGAGAGCGCGCTCGATAAGGTACGGCCCTATTTGCGCTCCCATGGCGGTGAAGTTGAATTACTAAGCATCGATAACGGCGTGGTTCGGCTCCGCATGCAAGGCAGTTGCCATGGCTGTCCGTCCTCCGCGGTCACGATGCAAACTACCATTGAACAAGCTATTTATGCTGCCGCGCCGGACGTGGTTCGGCTGGAAGTCGAAGGCCTGGTCGACACTGCATCGAGTGCGCCGCAAGGTTTTGTTTCGCTGTCTGCGCTGGCCAAAAGCAACGGCCTGCCCGCCACGGCCTGCGCATCAGCAGATTGACTTAAAAACACCGAAAAGAATCATCACCCCATGACTGCCGCCGCTCCGATCACTCGAGGAACCATTGGCGTGCTGCGTCGCATGATACGGCCACCGACTGCGCCCGTCGAAAAATGCGATTTGTGCAGCGCTCCACTTGCCTCGCGGCACGAACACCTCGTCGAGCCGGGCAGCCGTCGGTTGATGTGCGCATGCCAGGCCTGTGCGGTGTTGTTTAGCAGCCAACAAGGCGCCCGGTTTCGCCGCGTGCCGCAATGGGCAGCACGGTTAATCGATTTTCAGTTAAGCGATGCCCAATGGGACAGCCTGCTGATTCCCATCAATCTGGCATTTTTCTTTCGGAATTCGTCCAACGGCCGAACGATTGCCGTTTATCCCAGCCCGGCCGGCGCCACTGAATCGTTATTAGATCTCGAAGCCTGGCGGGAAATTGCCGCCGCGAATCCTCGTTTAGATGAGATGCGGCCGGACGTCGAAGCGTTGCTGGTGAATCGCACGACGGCCCAATTCGATTATTACCTGGTTTCCATCGATCGCTGTTACGAGTTGGTCGGGCTGATTCGATCCCATTGGAAGGGATTATCGGGTGGACCCAAAGTGTGGGAAGCCATCCACCTGTTCTTCGAGAACTTGAAATCCACCACCACGGAAGCAAGTAGCCATGCCTGAGCTCGCTTTTCAAGTCGAATTGGCGGAAGCCGTGGCTTACGCCGCAGTGCCGCAAATTGCGTTCAAGTTGCGGATCACTCAAACCGGCGAACACCACAGTGCCATCCAAGCCATCGCATTGCGCTGCCAAATTCGCATCGAGCCCACCAAGCGCCGCTACAACGCCACGGCTCATCGGAAACTTCGCGATTTGTTCGGCACGCCCGACCGCTGGAGCCAGACACTTCGCAGCATGTTATGGCTGCACACCAGCGCCATGGTGCCGGCGTTTTCCGCTTCGGTGGTTGTCGATTTGCCGGCGCCCTGTTCGTTCGATTTCAATTTGGCGGCCACCAAGTATTTCGACGCGCTGGACGACGGCGAAATTCCGCTGTCGCTGCTGTTCAGCGGAACGGTGTTTTATGAATCGGACGACGGCAGCCTGCAGGTCATGCAGCTTTCTTGGGACAAAGAAGCCACGTTCCGCCTGCCAGTGCAAATTTGGCGCACGATGATGGATCATTACTATCCCAACGCCGCCTGGCTTTGTTTGCGCCGTGACGTGTTGGAGGAGCTGGCCGACTACAAACGGCGTCATTCGTTGCCGACGTGGGAACACGCGCTGGAGCAGTTGCTGGCCGGCCAATCCGACGGAGCAGTGCAATCTGGCAAGGTGGATTCCACGGCAGCGATTTCGGCGGAGGCTTGCCCATGAATACTGTCCAAGTCGACAAGATTGTCAATGCCGTGCTGTACGAAGGCTACTTGCTCTATCCTTATCGCCGCTGTGTGAAAAACGAAAAACGGATGATGTTTGGCTGTGTTTATCCGCGTGACTTTTGCGAAAACCAAGCGGCGGCGGAATCATTTCGAATACAGACGCAGTGTCTGCTAGAAGCACAGGGCTTGCTAGAAGCCGAGAAGAATACGCAGCTGGAAGTTCAAGTTCGCTTTTTGCAATTTATCGAGCGCGCAGACGGGAATGCCCTGGAAGCGATCGAACGCAAAGTCGAAACCGACCCGATCACCGCCGAAGACCTGCCCAAGCAGCCGCGTCGGATCAACTTCACGTTTTCCGGCGATGGAACTTTCTCGTCGCGCCGGGAGAATCAAGTCACACCGCAGCCAGCAACTTTGCAGGGCACGCTAACTTGCTCAGCTGTCCAGCTTGACGACGGTTTGTTTAGCGTGACCATTGTGATCGAAAACAATTCACCTTGCGGCAGCTTGCCGCTGTCGAGCGAAGCGGCACAATTGTTTGCATTTGTTTCCACCCACACGATTTTGCAAACCCAGGGCGGTAAGTTTGTCTCGGCGATTGATCCGCCGGAGCCATGGCGCGAGCTTGCCGCCAGGCAGCAAAATCAGGGCACCTGGCCGGTTTTGGTCGGCCAGGTGCCCGATCGAGATACCGTCCTTTGCTCGCCCATCATTTTGTACGATTATCCACAGGTGGCGGCTGAAAGCCCGGGTGATTTATTTGACGCCACGGAAATCGACGAGATCTTGTCGCTGCGGGTGATGACCTTGTCGGACGAAGAGAAACAGCAAATCCGCAATTCCGATCACCGCGCTCAGGCCATCCTCGCGCGCACTGAAAACTTGCCCGACGATCAATTTCGCAAATTACACGGAGCCATTCGCGGCCTTAGCCGATTACAAACCACCGAGCGATAAACCAATGGATGCCTTTACTTGGAACGAATTGGAACAGCGGCCGCCCGTTGATTTGTTGCGCCACCTGGGCGTGGAGTTGCGCGCGGGCAGCAAGGTACGACTTTGGCCCAAGCAAAATGGCGACATCATGGATTTGGCACTGGCCGGAAAAGTTGCCACGATTGAAGCCATCGAGCAAGATTACGAAAACCGCATTCACCTGGCCGTCGTGGTCGACGACGATCCGGGGAAAGATTTTGGCCATCTGCGGCAAATAGGCCATCGGTTTTTCTTTTCGCTCGATGAGGTCGAACCGATGATTTTGCCCGACAATATTTCGCAGCGTTAATTTTCCATGAATCCAATAAAACAAATCTTGATCGCCGGCATCGGCAACATCTTTTTTGGCGATGATGCCTTCGGGTGCGAAGTCGCGCAGCGCTTAGGCCGCCTCGACTGGCCGGACGGAGTTCAGGTACGCGACTTCGGCATTCGTGGGATTGATCTGGCTTATGCGCTGCTGGAGCCATGGGACCACATCATTTTGATTGACGCCATTCCCCGCGGCGGCGCACCGGGCGCTTTGTATGTCATGGAGCCCGACCTGGCCGTTGCTGGTGCGCTTCCGCCGGAGTCACAATCGTTGTGGGATGCGCACACCATGGATCCGGTCAAAGTGCTGCATCTGGCCCAATCGATGAGAGCGACCATCGACAAGGTCCTGATCGTCGGGTGCGAACCGAGCCCACTGGATTCAGAGGACGAAATGCAATCGGCGCTCAGTGCCTGGGTTGAAAAAGCAGTGGGGGAAGCTGTCGAAATCGTAAAATCAATTCTCGAGCAATTGCGCACCGGCGGAATTGCCGATTACCAACAACTCGATCTGGTTTTGCCAGCACCAGCCCGCGCGGTTCTGCCACAAGTGCCTATGGAGGAGACGACGACATGAAAGCGTTATCCATTTTCTGCGAATATCTTTTAGGATTTGTCGTGTTGCTCATTACGTTAGTGACGATTTTAATTGGCTTGTTCGTCAGCCTGTTCGAACTGCCTCGTTATTTCAAATACAAACGAATGTAAGGATGTGGCCGCCACGGCGAGCGAAATCATGCACGAAATGTCGATTGCGCTGTGTGTTCTCGATTTTGTCGAAGAGGAAGCTGCACGCCGCAGCAATGCCGTCGTTAAAGCGGTACATATTAAACTCGGGGCTTTGTCGGGCGTAGTCAAGCAAGCTCTGGCATCCGCCTACGACCTGGCTCGCGAGGGAACGAATTTGGCAAATTGCGAACTGGTCATCGACGAGCTGCCGATTGTTGTCCGGTGCAATGTGTGTGGGGCAGAGTGCCCAGCGGAGTCAATTCAAAACATCCGCTGCTCCGTTTGCCAAAGCGCGGAGATCGACGTGGTGAGCGGTCGCGAACTCGAGGTGGCCGCGTTGGAGATCGAATCATGAGTGGTCAAACACGCCTGGTGGAAGTCCGTACGAAAATTTTGAAGCAGAACGACGTGGTGGCTCGCGCGCTGCGCCAGGAGTTTCAGCAAGCCGGCGTCACGGTCATCAGCTTGGTATCGAGCCCCGGGACGGGAAAAACGGCATTCCTGGAAGTCACGCTCCGCTCGCTCCGCGATCGTTTCCGGGTTGCGGCTCTGGTCGGCGACTTGGCCACCGATAACGACGCTTGCCGCTTGGCCCGTGCTGCAGTGCCCATCAAACAAATCATAACCGGCACAGTTTGCCATTTGGAAGCGGAAATGATTCACGCCGCGCTGGCCGACTGGAAACTTGCGGAGCTCGACTTTTTATTTATTGAAAACGTCGGTAACTTAGTTTGTCCGGCCTCTTACGATTTAGGCGAAGACTTGCGGGCTGTTCTATTTTCCGTGACCGAAGGAGAAGATAAGCCGCTAAAATATCCCACTATTTTTAATACCGCTGATATCGCCATCATTACCAAGATGGATTTGGCCGAGGCTGTCGAATTTAATCACGACTCAGCCCGTGCGAACATTCATGCGGTTCGACCTGGAATGCAAATCCTGGAGGTGTCCGCGAAAACCGGAAACGGAATGAACGATTGGCTCGAGTTGCTGAATTTGCGTCGCGAACAAGCAATTGATTCACTGGAACCAGTGCAAATATAGTCTCTCACAATGATTTCATCGAGGTCTAACATGAATAACAATTACCGTCGTTCCTGGCAGGGATTGATCCCAGCATTGTTCATTTTGGGCTCGCCAGCGCTGGTGTATGCGCATACCGGACTAGGCGATGCTAGCGGGGGATTGATCAGTGGACTGGCTCATCCGCTCGGTGGCTTGGATCATCTGTGCGCGATGATTGGCGTAGGATTGTGGGCGGCGCAGCGCGGTGGCCGTGCCATTTGGCTTGTGCCGTTGGCATTTGTTTTGGTGATGGCCGTGGGCGGGTTGCTGGGCATGATGGCAATTAGCATTCCTTTTGTAGAACCAGGAATTGTGGCGTCGGTATTGATTTTGGGAGTTCTAATTGCTGCTTCAGTTCACCTGCCGCTGCTAGTAAGCGTGTTGATTGTCGGCACGTTTGCTTTGTTCCACGGCCATGCGCATGGGGCTGAAATGCCTCACACAGCATCTGGGTTAATGTACGGATTAGGCTTTATGGCTGCGACCGCACTATTGCACTTTGTCGGCGTCGGCATGGGATTATTCGCCCGACAATCTAACTCCGGCTGGCTGCTGCGATCCGCCGGGGCCGCGTTGGTCTTGTGTGGCATCTATTTGGCCCTGCCGGTGTAAAACCATTGTTTAGTGCATTGATACGGGTTGCTCCGACATGTGCCCAACGGTGCCATACCATTCGCTGACACAGTACCGAACCGCTGGCGATCCCGTTATAAATGAGTTTAAAAATTTCCCCCAAGAAACATTTGACATGCCGGTCGGCGGTCACTAAAATCCCACGTTATCCAGGGGGAAACTGGCGGAAGCTGGTACTTCCTCCTGGAATGTTGTGTTGGCTCTGGAAAATGTCGGATGGTCCGCACGTGTCGCAGGGAACATTAAAACTTCTTTGGCCATCAGGCTGAAAGGAGGTACGTCGATGAGCGACGCTCCTTCAAGCGCCGCCCCAAGAGTGGCTGGCGTGAGGTAATAACCTCCGCTGCTGCTCTCTCTAATTCGTGCTTCGATTGTTCGCCTGTTGTCATCCACGGCAAAGATTGTGGGCCATAACTGCCGTTGTGAGTCGGCATCGTAGGCGGATTAGCGCGCCTCGCATTGGCTCACGGTCGCAAACGCAAGGGCACTCTGATGAAACTTTCGCGCACTGTTGGGTACGCGCTGCAGGCCACGTTGCAATTGGCCGAAGCCGAATCTGGCACGCCCATTCCCTGCAGTCAATTGGCTGCACAAGGCAAGATGCCAGAGCGGTTTCTGCTGCAAATTCTTCGGAATTTGGTGACGCACGGCATTTTGCATTCCACCCGCGGCGTTGACGGGGGATACACCCTTGAACGCAAGCCCGAGGAAATTTCCCTCTTGGACTTGATCGAAGCCATTGATGGCCCTGTGTTTGCTCACGCGCCATTGGCTGAAGGATTGCCAGCAGAATCGGTCGAGCAACTGGCAACAGCGCTGCAACAGGTAACGGCCCAAGCCCGAAAGCAGTTAAGCAGTATCAAAATTTCGTCGCTGGTGCCGCAGAAGAAGTGAGGGGGGTGATGGGGTAATACGCTCACCATCACGCGGTTATCCCCATCACCACACATCCACACCGCTCTATCACCCCACGCCCCTTCGCGCCATATCCCTTTCCCCTCTGCCCGACGGCGGTTAATCTGGACGGAATGAGCGATTCCCTTTCCGCCCGATTGAAATTAGCCATCGAGGCTGCCCAAGACGCGGGCCGACTGACGCTCCGTTATTTTCGTCGCGACGATTTGCAGATCGACTTGAAGCATGATGCCTCGCCGGTGACCGTGGCCGATCGGGAATCGGAGCAGTTGCTTCGCCGCCGCATTGCGGAGGCGTTTCCCGAGGACGGCATTCTGGGCGAGGAATTTGGCGAACAGCACGGTACATCGGGCTGCCGCTGGATTTTGGATCCAATTGACGGCACAAAATCGTTCATTCACGGCGTGCCGCTGTATGCAGTGTTGATCGGCGTCGAATTTTCTGGGCAAAGCCGAATTGGCGTTATCCACTTGCCCGCCACCGACGAAATGGTTTACGCCGCCGCCGGCCAGGGGGCTTGGCAGGCGCGGGGAAAATCACAGCCCATGCCGGCAAAAGTTTCCTCGAAAAAATCCTTGACAGAAGGTTTGTTTCTCACCAGTGGCCTTTCCGGCTTCCGCAAACCAGGCGGCTGGTCGGCATTTGAACGGTTGACCAAGACCGCGAAGCTTACCCGCACCTGGGGCGATGCCTACGGTTACATGCTCGTTGCTACTGGCCGAGCCGAGGCGATGGTTGACCCGGTGATGAATGTATGGGACGCCGCCGCCCTGCTGCCGATTTTGCAAGAAGCCGGCGGGACATTCACCGATTGGCAAGGCCGCGCCACCATTCACAGCGGCGAAGGCATCGCCACCAACGGCCACGTGCTGGACGAAGTGCTGCGGCTGGTGAGCACCTAAAATTTCGTTTCCTGGAGGCGCACCATGAAACTGCAATTCACCGTCCGAGAATTGTTGCTCCTGACGCTGATTGTCGCTTTGTCGCTGGGCTGGGGATTGGACCATTTCCACCAAGCGTCTCGCAGCGATGAATTCGAGATGAAGATGCTCGAAGCACAAATTGAAAGCGCCGAGTTATCCAGGTATATAAAAGAGTTGCGAGAAATCTATGCGGAGGCAAAAAAGCATGGTTTTGTCATGCCTATTCCGGGAAATGCGATTCTTTCTGGGAGCCACGAGTATTAGTTTGGGCTTTGGGCGGACTTGTTCATTGCGACCCAACCGATATACTGGTTAGTTCGTCATTCACCGGCATAACAGACTTAGAACGCTTGAGGTTGTGATGGCTCGCCAGTGCGAAGTTTGCGGCAAATCGGCCAGTATGGGAAACCGCGTTACCACCCGTGGCAAGGCCAAGTATTTAGGCGGCGTGGGCACCAAAGTTACGGGCATCGCCCGGCGAAAGTTCAAACCCAACTTGCAACGCCTGCGGGTAACGGTGGGCAAAACCAACACCAGCATGCTGGTGTGCACCAGCTGCATTCGCGGCGGCGCTGTGACCAAGCTAGTCCGCCGTGCTCCGTTCAAGCTAACCGTGCAAGGAGGCAAAGGGGCGAAAGCCGCTGCGGCGAGTTAACGATTGGAATTCTCAGCCATTCGCCCCGGTAGAATCGGGGCTACCAACGATCCTCTTTGTTTCGTTTCGCTATGGCGCTTACTCATCACGAAGTGGAAAAGGTTTCGCTCTTGGGGCGGCTGCTGCTGACCCCAGAAGAGCTAGACCGCATGACGATGCAACTGGGCGGAATCGTGGCTTATATAGAGCAGTTGGCCGAATTGGACGATGAGATCAAAGCCAAGCAGGTGCAGCCCATGGCGCACGCCGTGGAGATGACTAATGTGTTTCGGGCTGACGAAGTGCTGCCTTCGCTCGATCGTGCCCAGGCTTTGGCCAACGCTCCGCAACACGACGACCAATGCTATTTGGTCCCCGCCATGCTAGGCGAATAAACCTGCAAGGTGTAGGATTTTCGCATTGTCGATTGGCCCGCGCCCGGAACAATGGCTGCCGTGGCGACGCAGGCAGTTGTCAAAATCCTGCTGCATCATTCTTCCAGTCTATTTCGCATGTTGCTCACCGATCACACCGCCACCGAGTTGCTTGCCGATTTGAATGCTCGGCGTGTTTCCTCGGCTGAAGTGACGCAAGCATACATCGAGCAAATCGAGCAGCAGGACGGCAAGGTCAAGGCATTTTTGCGCTACGATGCCGAAGCGGCGTTAAAACGTGCCAAAGAAATTGACGAGCGGCGGTCGAAGGGACAGCCGATTGGATTGCTGGGCGGCCTGCCGGTGGCGGTGAAAGATTTGATTTGTGCCAAAGGTGAATTGACGACGTGCGCTTCGAAAATGCTGGCCAATTTCCGTCCGCCATACAATGCGGCAATTATCGAACGCCTGAGCGCCGCCGATGCCGTGTTCCTGGGTCGCACCAACTTGGACGAATTTGCGATGGGGGGCTCCAACGAAAACTCGGCATTCTTCCCGACGCGCAATCCTTGGAATTTGGCGTGCATTCCCGGCGGCTCCAGCGGCGGGGCCGCGGCCTGTGTGGCGGCGCGAATGGCGTGCCTTTCCATCGGCACCGACACGGGCGGCTCCATCCGGCAACCGGCCGGGTTATGCGGCGTGACCGGCATGAAGCCGACGTACGGCCGAGTAAGCCGATACGGACTGGTAGCGTTTGCCAGCAGTTTGGACCAAATTGGGCCGCTGGCCCGTACCGCGGAAGACGCAGCTCTATTGTTGGAAGCAATTGCCGGACACGACCCGCGCGATTCAACCTCTTTGACCATGCCGGTTCCGCAGTATTCCAAAACAGTGCGTGAGCCATTGAAAGGGTTGAAGCTAGGGCTGGTGCGCGAGCACTTTGGACGGGGCTTGGACAGCGAAGTGGAGCAAGCCGTGCGCGAAGCGTTCAAAGTGTACCAATCGCTCGGCGCGCAGGTAAAAGAGCTTTCCATGCCACACGCCAAA
This sequence comes from Pirellulales bacterium, assembly GCA_035656635.1. Lineage (NCBI taxonomy): Bacteria > Pseudomonadati > Planctomycetota > Planctomycetia > Pirellulales > Pirellulales bacterium. The sequence goes on along the minus strand of DASRSD010000169.1, from coordinate 15,036 downwards.
TACGGCGTGGCCACGTATTACATTATCGCCCCGTGCGAAGCCTCCAGCAATTTGGCACGCTACGATGGCGTGCATTATGGCTATCGCACGGACGTGGCAGAAATGAATGCCCAGTTGGCCGCAGAAGCCAAACCGTTGCAAACTTCCGGCAATAAAACGGCGCTGGACGAGATGGATAATTCGCTGGTACGGATGTATCGCCAATCGCGGGCCGAAGGATTTGGCCCGGAAGTGAAGCGCCGCATTATGCTGGGCACGTACGCGTTGAGCGCCGGTTATTACGATGCATATTATCTCAAAGCGCTGAAAGTACGACGGCTAATCCGCCAAGATTACGACGATGCGTTTAAAGAGGTCGATTTAATTGCCGGTCCGGTCTCCAGCACCCCGGCTTTCAAAATTGGCGAAAAGAGCGATGATCCGCTGGCGATGTATTTGGTCGATTTATACACGGTCAGCCTGAATCTGGCGGGCTTGGGCGGCATCGCATTTCCGTGCGGATTCAGTAGCGCCGGATTGCCGATTGGCTTGCAATTGCAAGGCCCGTCGCTGGAGGAAGAAAAACTGCTGCGTGCGGCGCACATGTTCCAAACAGCCACCGATTGGCACATCCGCAAACCACCGTTGTAGCCCGATAAATCTTGTTCACGATGTCCGATCCGTTCATCACTATTATCGGCCTGGAAGTGCACGTACAGTTGCTCACCGTCAGCAAACTGTTTTGCGGTTGCAGCACAAAGTTTGGCGCGCCTCCCAATACGCAAACTTGTCCTGTGTGCATTGGCATGCCAGGAACGCTACCAGTGATGAATCGACGGGCATTCGAGCTGGGTCTAAAAACGGCCGTGGCGCTGAATTGCCAAATTGCGCCATTCACCAAATGGGATCGCAAAAATTACTACTATCCCGATTTGCCCAAAGGATATCAAATCAGCCAGTTTGATTTGCCGTTTTCGCACGACGGGTATTTGGAAATCAGCGATCCCAAAGAGCGGTTTGCTGCCAAACAGATTGGCATCATTCGCGCGCACCTAGAAGAAGACGCTGGTAAAAGTATGCATGACGAGGCCCACGGCAAGGCCGACAGCCGTATCGATTTGAATCGTACCGGCACTCCGCTGTTGGAAATTGTGAGCGAGCCGGACATGCGCTCGCCGCTGGAAGCCAAGGCATATCTGACAGAATTGAAGCTGCTGCTCACGTATCTTGGCGTTTCGGATTGCAACATGCAGGAAGGGAGCTTGCGGGTCGATGCCAACGTAAATTTGCATATTCCACAGTCGGATGGACGGCTGGCGAAAACGCCTATTGTGGAAATCAAAAACATGAACAGTTTTCGGGCGGTGGAGCGGGCGTTGGAGTTCGAAGCAAAGCGACAATACGAGGTGTGGCAAGAAGACCACGTGGAAATTGGAAAACGCCCCAAGCAAACCCGCGGCTGGGATGATGCGGCCAACATTACCCGCGGCCAACGGGCCAAAGAAGAATCAAGCGATTACCGTTATTTTCCTGAGCCCGATTTAGTGCCCGTGACAACTGCGCCAGCGCAGATCGAAAAAGTGCGAACCTCATTGGACGAACTTCCTGCACTGCTGCGGGTTCGTCTGGAAGCCGCTCATGGAATTACGGCCTACGACAGCGACGTAATTGTGAATCAAGGCCGGGCTTTTGTGGCATACTTTGTGGAGCTGGCCGAGGCCGTGAAAGACGGCAAGACCGCCGCGAACTGGGTCACGCAAGACGTGCTGCGGGTGCTGAACGAGCAAAATACGCCGATCGAAAGTTTTCCCGTTAGCGCTGCGGATTTGGCCAATTTAATTGTCCGCGTACACGCGGGCGATTTCAACACTAGCCGAGCCCGGGAAGTGTTTGCCGAGATGTTGAGCGACAAATCAGTGGCCGAAGCCGTGGCAGCGCTGGGCATTACGAAAGTCGACGAAAGTGAACTGGTGGCTATGGCCGGCGAAATTCTAGCCGCCAATCCCAAAATTGTGGCCGATATTAAAGCTGGCAAAACTCAAGCGGCTGGAAATTTAATCGGTCAGGCGAAAAAGCGCAATCCCAACGTCAACCCGGCCCGCTTTCGCGAAATTTGCCTGGAACTGGCCGGGAAGATGTGAAATTCGCCAAGTCGCTGTTGTGGGCTGCTTGCCTGAGAAATTGCCATGTCCGCAATTATCACCTTGACCACCGATTTTGGTTTTGGCAGTCCGTATGTGGCGGCCATGAAGGGTGTGATGTTGGGCATGCATCCGGCGGTGCGGTTTGTAGATCTTTCGCACGCCGTCGGGCCACAGAATGTGCGCGAAGGAGCGGTGCTGTTGGCCGAGACAACGCCGTGGTTTCCGGCGGGAACCGTTCACGTGGCCGTAATTGATCCCGGCGTCGGGACTGCACGGAAGCTTCTTTATGCGCGAATTGGCGATCAGCAGTATTTAGTGCCCGACAATGGTTTGCTGAGCCTCTTGGCGAAGCGGCGCAAACCGGATCGGATTGTGGAATTGACCAATTCAGAATATTGGCTGCCGGAGGTTTCTCGCACGTTTCATGGCCGCGATATTTTGGCGCCCGTGGCCGCACAAGTGAGCCTGGGATTGGAACCGGAGCGATTGGGCTCGGCGATGCACAAATTGTTGACGCTCGATTGGCCCGACGCACGCCGCGACGGCAATCGCGTGGAAGGCGACGTGCAATGGATTGATCGGTTTGGTAATGCGATTACCAACATTCCCGCAAGCTTGCTTAGCGAAGGCGAAAAATCGTCCGCCGTTCGAATTCGGTGCGCAGGTTGCGAAATCACCGGATTGACCCAAGCGTACGGCCAGCGCCAGCAGGGCGAATTGGCGGCGCTGGTCGGTTCCAGCGGTTTTTTGGAAATCGCCGTGGTCAACGGTAGCGCAGCAGAAAAGTTGAATGTCCAGGTGGGCGGGCCAGTCGTGGTGGAGTTTTGAAAGTATGCCGACACGCGACGACCTGCTCCGTTGGGACCGCGAAATTGTGTGGCATGCTTTTACGCAAATGGCGGAGTACAAGCCGCTGATTCTGGAGCACGGGCGAGGTTGCACCGTAGTCGATATTGACGGACGGGAATATCTCGACGCCACGAGCAGCCTATGGTGCAATTTGCATGGGCATCGGCATCCGCAGTTGGATGCGGCGATTGTGGAACAGTTGGCGTGTGTCGCTCACGTGACGAACTTGGGCATGTCGAATCCGACAACCATCGAGTTAGCAAAGCGACTGGTCGATTTGGCTCCACCGGGTTTGAAGCACGTATTTTTTTCAGATGATGGAGCCACGGCCGTCGAAGTGGCGCTGAAAATGGCGTTTCAATATTGGCGGCAACGGCCCAATCCGCGGCCGGAAAAAACACTGTATGTGGCGCTGGGAGATGCGTATCACGGCGATAGCTTGGGAAGCGTTAGCGTTGGCGGCGTCGAACGGTTCCAGACCATGTTCAAGCCGCTGTTGTTCGAAGTCATTCGTGTGCCGATGCCCAAGATGTATCGCTTGCCGCCAGGTGTCACAAGCGAAACCGCGCTGGCACACTATTTGGGCCAGATGGAGCGGGTATTGATGGAGCAGCATCAGCAGATTGCCGCAGTAGTGTTGGAGCCGCTCGTGCAGTGTGCGGCCGGCATCATCACCCATCCGGCCGGATATTTGCGCGGCGTGCGCGAACTTTGCACGAAATACAATGTGTTGCTGATCGCCGATGAAGTGGCCGTAGGCTTCGGCCGCACCGGGCAGATGTTTGCGTGTGAACACGAACAGGTGACGCCCGATTTTTTGTGTCTGGCCAAGGGCCTTACCGCCGGATACATGCCGCTGGCGGCAACGCTGACAACGGACGAAATTTGGCGCGCGTTTTTGGGCACATATGCGGAGTCAAGGTCGTTTTTCCATGGGCACACGTATGGCGGCAATCCCTTGGGAGCTGCGGTGGCCCTGGCAAATTTGCGAGTGTTCCAGGAAGAACAGACGCTAACGAACATGCAGCCAAAGGTTGTCCGCCTGGCGGAACATTTAGCGCGACTATCGCGGCATCCAAAGGTGGGGGATGTACGCCAGTGTGGGTTAATTGCCGGCGTGGAGTTGGTGCGCGAGAAAGCAACGAAAGAGCCTTATCCTTGGGAAGAGCGTCGCGGATGGCAAGTTTGCGAAGCGGCCCTGGCGGAAGGCGTGCTCATTCGCCCGCTGGGAAATGTGGTGGTCATCATGCCGCCGCTGGCGATTCGGCTGGATGAGCTAGATCGGATTTGCGCGGCGGTAGGCCGCGGGATTGAGGCCACGTTAAGCAATTGATTGCTTATTGTGCCGACGATTTCGTACCGTGGTCAGAGCCGCCAATGAGCACGCCCATGGGCAGCGGGCGGCCCGCCGTGGCGAAGTCCAGCCGGTGCAATTCTTCCTTAAGCTGCCGGTAAAGTTCAAAACTGTCGGGATAAGTCCACATGGTAATGGTGGTGTCGTGCGGACTGTGCATGGCCAGGGCCCGATGGAAGTCCGAATTCGGCAGCATCGCCTTTTCGAACGTTTCGCCTTCCTGCATGCCGGCAGGCACAATCTGAAATTCTTTGGCCCGTAGTCCGACAATGCGGCCTCGGTCGCTGACGGTATCCATGGTGTAGCGGAATTCAAAACCATTGCGCGGGCCGACCACGCCCACGCGGTCGGCGATGTTGTTCAAGTCCATGCCAGAGGTGCGCAAGTTGGAACGCACATCGTCGACAAAATCGTCGATGGGCACATAGGCAATCCGTCCGCCCAGCAGCTGGAAATGGACTTCGTGCCCTAATACCATGCGGCTGATGGGCGTGGGATAATGGCGAACTTCCTGAATGGGCGGCTTTTGCGATTCCAGGTCTTTGAGTTCCGCTTCGCCGCGATCCAGCGCTGCGAGGCTTTGCTCCACCTGGCGACGCAAGTCGAAATCTTCCTGCTTCGAGGAATCGAATTGTGCGCGACGATCGCCGAGTTCTTTTTCCGCGGCAGCGATTAGCGTGGCTAGCGATTCGCGGGCCGTACTTTTGGCGGAGCTGTCTTGATCGAGGGCTTCCATTTGTTGGCCCATGCGGCGGACGTCGTATTCGATGGTCGCGGCCTGCTTGCTGAGCGATCCCAACTCTTCCGCAGTTGGCACGGGCGTGGTAGATTCCTGCACGATGGGGTTTTGTGCCCGCATGCCGACCACCATCACGAGAATAATCAGGATGCCGACAATATTGGTGGTGATATCCAGGAACGAGTCCTGCCCAGCATGTTCGATATTGGTGCTGTCGTCGCGCTGCATGAGAGTGGGTGGGTGAGGTGGTGATTTAACGCGCTCGCCTGTCGGCTCGCGGCTAACCGGGAAGATAAGTTGGTTTTATTTTCGGCGCACGTCCCAGCCGCTGTCGGCCAGCAGGGTTTGTAAATCGGCGGCGCGGGCTTCGGCGTTGGGATTCACGTTCAACACCAACTGCGGCTTCCAGTACATGCTGCGGCCGGCAATGCCCCAACTTTTGGTATACGTGCGCACGGCGCCGACCAAAGGCTCGACGGCGTCTTCGGTCCGCGCGCCAAGCGGAATTACTTGGGGTTGCAGATCGCGGGTATCGGGAACCAGCACAAGTCGATCGGGCCAGCATTCCACGCGGATGGGGCGTTGGATGGGCACCGATGAAACATGGCTCGTTGGCAAAGCCCAGTTGCGACCACGATTTTTCGCCATGCTGTGGGAAGAGCTTGATTGCTGTTGTGTCGCTGGGTCGTACGAAGCGTTTTGTTGCTGTTGCGGCGTGAGGTCGAACGACATGGAAGGTGAGCCGCTGGGCATTTCGGAATTGCTGCCGGGGCTTCCCATCATGCTGCTGGACGAACTGCCGCCGGACGAATCGCCGCCCGAGGATGAAGACACGCCGCCACTGCCACCCGCCGATCCGCTAGACGATCCAGAGTTGCCATCCGCGCTGTAAGGACCGCCGCCCCTCGATCCGGAGCTGGCCAGGTATTGATACTGGTTGCCGGGCGCGCCCGGCGATGAACCCGCCGACCCCATCGAACCTGTTGAACCAGCCGTGGCAGGCAATCCGGCGCCGGGCGAACCCATGCCAGAGCCATTCGATGCCATGCCGGAGACCAATGGACCAGAAGCTGATGCCGGCAATTGAACGCCGCCATATTCGCTGGGACTGCCGCTGCCGCCCGATCCGTTATTGCCGTTCGCCATATTGCCGTTCGTTGTGTTGGAAGCGCCGCCACCAGATTTGGAATTGCCGTTGCTTCCGGCGCTGCCGCTTCCATTTCCGAAACCGTTTGTGCCGTTGCCCGTGCCGGCGTAACGCGGGCCGATGTTGGCAAATTCCGGTCCATTGCCGGAACCGGTTCCGCTACCTGTAGCGCCATTATTGAGGTAGTTGCTGCTGCCTGAACCGCTGGTTTGATCGCCTGGAAAGCCGGGACCATCGCCCAACCCGCTGCTGCCTGCCGGACCCGTCAATGCAACAGCGCCATTTGGTCCGTTCGCGGCAAGACCGTTGCCGCCGGGTCCGGTGCCGGTCAATCCGTTTCCAGCCGGTCCGCTATTGCTTCCGCTGCTGTATCTGTCGCCACTGTTTAATCCGTTGCCGGCACCGTTTTGTCCAAAACCGCCGTTGCCAGAGGGACCGCTCCCAAAAGCACTATTTCCGCCGAGGCTTCTACCGGACACATTTCCACCATAGGCCTGCATTCCATTGGGGTTGTTGCCTCCATTGGCAAAATTGCCGTTGCCACCTCGAACACCGGTTCGTCCAAAGCCGCCCAAGGGGTCATCCGCAAACGGATCGCTTCCCAGAGAAGGTCCCCCATCGCGCACAACGCCGCCGCGAAAAGGGGAAACATGGTACTCCACTTTGCTCGCTTTGCGGGAGAACAATTCCGGACTAATTTTCGCCAACCATTGAAGTTGTTGCCGGGCGTCGGCTACGGCGCGTTCTTCCTGGTTTTTCAATTGCGGTTCAGTTTGCATCGGGAATTCGAGTTTCCAATCTTGCCCAACGAGTTCGTAGCCGAATTCCGCATCCCAGGACGACATGGCATCGCGCACCAAATAATAGGCAATAATACCGTCGGGCCTCACCAACAGCAGTGGATAGGGTTCGTTCGGTAAATCCGGCGCGGGGCGGGGCGCTTGCCGCCAATATTCTTGAGCGGCTCGCAAGGCCGATGCCAACGGATTGCTAGGTCCGCCAGGTCCGAGAAAATCGCCAGGACCGAACACAATTCCTTCCGGCTGTAAAATCACGCAATCGTCGCGGCATTCGATGTAAATTGGGCGGCGATTGGTTTTATACATGCCTTCGAAGGGAACCACGGCATAGGCCGACTGGCGATTGGCGGAATCCATGCGGGCGTGTTGTAGGTCTTTTTCCAACTGCAAACGCTGGGCATTTAGTTGTGCTAGCTTCGAGCGCAGCAGATCGCGCTGGGGATCGTCGGACGCGCTGGCCTTTAACTGTTTGCCGGCAGCAACCAGCGATTGAAGTTGATCTTCCATTTGCCGCGAGGAGTCTTCAATGCCGGCGAGCTTCTGGCGGCTCGCTTCCACATCGGCCAACGTTTTTTTGCGCGCGGTTGTTAATTCGTCAATGCGCAGCTGAATATCTTCCTTGGCGTCAATTAGTTCTTGCTGCTGTTGCGCAGCTTTGCCAGGCACTCGCTTAGCTGGATGCAGTCGAGCTTCGCGGTTGATGACGCCCAAGATGACGATCAGCGTGCCCATGGTGCACAGCAGCACGTCCAACAGCGGCATCAAATTAACGCCGTGAGTTCCGGCGGCGGTGGAGCGACGCATGGAAGAGACAGTTGAGGTTGGAAACAGTTCGTGCTAGCAAGCTGCGCGCGGACGTAGAGCCAGCGCGTCTTAATCCACCTAAAGATCGGCTTAACCGGCAAAGTCGATGAAGAGAATTACCGGTGGCAGCGCTTTGCGGCTGCCCGTGGCAAGCTGGGTAAACCAGAGACATGGCCATCACTCTTTCTGCAATCGGCAAGAATTGCCAAAGCGCCGCTGACCGCCTGACCGATACATACCTTCGCACCGGGTGGACTAGGCATCTTCGATGCTGACATCCCAGGGGGGACGCAGTCCGGGTCAGGTCCAAAAGGCCGCCCGGACTGTTTTTTTTGAACTGCAGAACAACGTGATCTGTGGCCAGTTTTTACATTGGCTGATCACTGACCACTAGATTCCAGACCGGTACGTGGCGTAACAGCGTGGCGTTTCCCACAGATGAGTTTCCACTACCGGAAACCCGCGCTGGGCGGTGAATTCGAAAATGAGTTTAGCGATGTTTTCCGCGGTGGGATTGGCGTTGATGAGGTGCAACGGTTCACCCAGTTTTTTGAGCACCGGCACGGCGGGATCGTCGCGGCACAAAATCATGCGGTGATCCAGCGTTTCGTCAATCCATTGGCTTACGACCTGTTTGATGTCGGAGAAATCCAAGACCATGCCGCGGGAATCTAACTGCGGCGCTTCCAGCACAATGACGGCCCGGCCGTTGTGGCCGTGCAAGTAGCGGCACTTGCCCTCGTAGTTGAGCAGCCGATGACCGTAACAAAAATCGATTTCGCGAGTAACCCGAAACATAAAAGCGTTTGTAGATCAATCAAAATGTGACAGAAAAATCAAAAGGCGACAGTCATGATTTTAACACTGGCCATGTTGATATGAATAGCCGGCGGTTTCAGACTTCTCATGTTGCCACACATGCAAAATAGGTGGTGAGGTATGACAAACACACAGAACAAACAGAAAAAAGCGTTGCCCGATTGGGTTGATTTGCCGATGGCCGTGGCCGCCCTGTTGACGGTGGCTTTTTACGTGATTGTATATCACGAATTCCCCAAGGGTTCGCTGATTCATCGCTACACCACGGAACACATCGTGGAGTACGTGGTGGTGACGTTTTTCATTTGGGGCATTGTCGATGTCGTGTTCAAACTGTGCGGTTTTCCGCTGGAAGTATTGGCCCTGCGGCAACCGGGTTTACCGGAGCGAAATGGCAAAGAACCGGTTGGCCAATCGAAAGTTCTGTATGCCCAATTGCTGGGCCGCCCCAAGTGGTTTTTGGATTCGCGCTATGGGCAACGGCTGACCAAAACCTTGGGCTATTTGCAAGAGAAAGAATCGGCCGACGGATTTCACGATTACTTGCGCTATTTGGCTACGCAGGACGAAGAAAAAACGCACGGCAATTACGGCCTGGTGCGATTTATTTGCTGGGTGGCCCCCGTGTTGGGAATTTTGGGGACGGTCATTCACTTCGGCTCTGCGTTCGGCGGGCTCTCGGTGGACGAAATCGGCGACAACCTGGCAAAAGTAGTGGGCGAAATTGGCACAGCGTTCAATACCACCACGGTCGCTTTGGCCGCCGCCATCACGATGATGTTCAGTTTGTTTATGTGTGAAAAGACTGAACGCGGAATTATCCATTCGATCAGTCGGCGCATTGATTTGGAACTGTTGAACCGCTTTGAAGTGACCGATGAAAGCCTAACCCCGTTTTTGCACGCCGTGCAAGCCGGAAATCACGCAACGCTGTCGGCCGTGGATGCTCGGCTGGAAAAACAATTGCAAATTTGGGGCGGTGCGTTTGCCCGACTGCAACAGGAAAGCGAAAAACGCCTGCAAACACACGGGCAAATGTGGGAACAATCGCTCACCAAAGTGCACGCCCAATTTGAACAGAGCGATAGCCAGCGCGAGCAAAAACTGCTGCGGCTGCTGGGCGACATGCAATTGCAACGCAAGGAACAAACGGCTCAAAGCCAAACGATGGTGAACCAAATGAGCGGCCTGCAAACGCACTTTGCCCAATTAGTAGAAGCATTGGCCGGTTTGAACCGCAGCGAAGGCGAGTTGGCCAAGGTGCAGCACACGCTAGCGCAAAATCTCCAAGGCATCCGCGAAACCGGACAACTGGATCAAGCTCTGCACGGCCTGACGGCGGCAATCCACTTGCTGACTGCGCGGCACGATTTGGATCCGAAAAAGACCAGCCGCGCAGCGTAATTCTTTATCGCGAAGACAGGCGATCGCATGTTTAGGAGAATTAGCCGCAAATGAACGCGAATGCACACGAATAGAACCGAAGAATTGCATTGCCGAATTGTTTTATCGTTTGCGTTGATTTGCGTTCATTCGCGGCAATAAAATTGCTTCTCTGCAATACTCTCTTCCCCGTTCAGTTTTCAGCGGCGTATTTCGTCGGATCGGGCAGTTCAATCATGCGGAACGCTGCTTGGCGTTCAGCGCATTTGTTACACCGGCCGCAGTGGAGTTCATCAACTGGCGCGATGCAGGAAAACGTCAGTTCCAGCGGATAGCGGCGGCCCACGCGCATGACTTCTTCCTTGTGCATGTTGGCAAAAGGCCGCACGATTTCCAACGGCGGCTGACCGAGATTGCGGAGCACGTTTTCCAGCGCCGCGAAAAAGTCCGCGGTAGTATCATCAAACGGATTACTACCGAGCACACCCAGTGCCAATCGGCCAATGCCGTGCATTTGGCACCACAAGGCCGGCTTGATAATTAGCAGCAGGTTTCGGCCCGGCAGGTAAACGGCCTCGTCAGGCGTGGCCGCATCGGGAATTTTCTGGCCGGTCAAGCTCCAATGGTCGCCGTACAAATCGGCCAGAGGCAACTGCAGCGTAATGAGCGGCGATAAGCGAGACGTGGCAATTGCGGCCAAATACTTATGCAAAGTCGCCAATTCCGCTGGCTGCCAATGCAGGCCGCAATCGACGTAAAACGGCTGAACGTGTTCCCCTGCGTTCAACAAATACGAAATCAGAATCGCACTATCCAGCCCACCGCTGACAAGCACGCCGAGGGTGTTAGTCATGTGTCGAAATATATCACATTCATTGCGGCGAGGGCAATTCTTGCGGTTGCAAGATGCCGCCGGGCGGTGTGGATTGAAATGCGCCGGGCGGAAATTGCGATACTCGCGGCATAGGCTGCGGCGAGATGGCGCCGGGCGGAAGAGTGACCGGCGTGGCAATCGGTTCTGCTGGAAGCGTAGGTCCGGGGACCGAAGGCACGCCGCCCAAACGGGCCTGAATTTTTGCGAGAATTACTTGCTCTAGCCCATGATCACGGCCATCCGGGGCCAAGGGAATCCAACCGCCGGTGGCGGCCCGCGGACCAATGGGCCTGGCCGGATCGCCAGGAATGCGGGCCGGATCCGTGTCGAATTCTGTATCGCGATTAAGCGAAGTGTCGTAGCGGAAGGTCGAAGCGCCGGCCGATCCATTGATGGGATGCGGCACATCTTCCAATTCCTTCGTCACGGTCACTTCAACCACATAACCGGCGCAGCCGTTCTCCTGTGGAATGACTCGCACAAAACTTCGACGGCGGATTGATTGCAGCGTACTTTCCAGCCGCTCGTGAAAGTTGACCGAATCTCTGCGCCACGGCTCCAACAGCGTGGCGCCGGGAATGGGGAAAGTGTCGATGCGTCCTTCCGTCTGCACAGCGCCCACCAACTTGACGCGATCTTCCTGATCGATTTGGAAATAGTCGTCGACCACGTCAACGATTTGATCCCATACATAATCGTAGTTTAACGCAGGCACTAAAATCGTGTTGTTGGGAACCGGCGCGCCCAAAATCACGACCGGAGAACTTGAACCTGGCAACGTTCCGACCGTGGCATCCGAAATCGGAATGGAACCGGGCGACGGATTCACCAGCGTGGTCGGCGCGGGTACAACATTTTGCGCAGCCGGACCAAAACGGCTAAACGAACCGCACCCGGCTAGCGGCACCAAGGCGGCGCAGGCAATGATCGATAGCGCGGTGAGTAAATGAAATGGGCGCATGCAACGGCGATGAAGGACGAACGTCGAGATTTCGGGCCGAACGGCCACTAGGGGAAAAAGATCGGAAAAATGGGGCGCAAGTGTCGCCAAAACCCCACTTTGCTGCAAGGTTAGCTAATGCCCTCGGTCATGCTGCGAGGCTTTCTCAGTTACCCGAAGTTCGTATCCCGCCACCGCTTGTTACAAACTGTTTTCGCCACCTTCGCTAAATTCCAGGGTTAAATCAGTATTCGAGGGGAGAAAGGGGTTGCGAGGCGTGAAAGCCCATTTTTTAACAGCCATTTCTTGGGAAGCAAAAATTTTTTGCCGGGCGTCATTTGGCGCGGCACTTCTGCTGGCAAGCACGAGGGTGATTGCAGCGGACTACGCCGACACGCATTGGGGGACGCCGGTCGACGGGCTAAAAGCCGGGGTGCGTTTGGAGCCGATCAAGCGGACGGAATATCACCCTGGTGAAGTGCTAAAGCTCGTCCTAGAATTTGACGTCGAGCTGGGTCACCGGCCACGAGTGCCTATGGCGGCGTTATGGCAATTCGCCGACGTACATATCGTAGGGTCCACGGGCCGGGAATTCGCTTGGAATCCAGGCGGAATCCATTTCAAAGATGCGGAAACGAAAATTGACTCCGACGATTGGGAGCGGTACAGCGACAGGGATGAAGAACCGTATACCGCGGAGATTCGATTGGCCAAAAGCAATACGAATTGGGTCGATGTCAAAACGGGCCAGGTTGCGCCTTTTTCGCTGGTTCCCCCCGGCAATTATAAAGCCTGGATTGAGTGCACCGTCGTGGCTGGCAAAAATCCGCCGCGAGATGCCTGGCAAGGGAGCATTAAAAGCGGGGAAGTCACGTACACGATGGCGGAGTTGCCGGTAGAAAAACGGCACAACGCGGTGACGACGGAACAACAAAACCAACTCAATGCGTGGACAGCGTTGTTGAAGGTGAAAACCAGTGAAGCGTCCGGCGAACCGATGACCAGCATCCTCACCCAAGAAGTTACGCTCGCCGAAAATGAAGGTTTGGCACAAAAGCTAGTCGAAATCACCAAAAGTGGCCAGGCCGACGCCTTGCCGATTTTGCTTGCCCGAGTAGGCAATCTCAATAACGGACAGACCGGCATTGACGGTCCGTATTTGAAGCAGCTTGCCGAATACATTCTTGAAGTCGACAAGCAGAATGAAAACCAGAAGGCGGAGGCTGGCAAACCGCGATTTTCAGCGACCTTCGATCCGGTAATTCTCTACTTGCGTGATCATCCGGACGATTCGGACATTCATCGCAAAGCTGTCGGCGCACTGTCACACTTGGCGCGTTCGAGAAGTTCGCCTGCAAGATGGACATCATTTTGGGCACCCGTGCCCTATGCTTGGGCCGGGCTACAGGAGCTGGGGGAATTGAAATCGGGAATGACACGCCAGCAGGCCGAGGAGTTGCTGGGCCCGCCAGACGATTTGTTGGCAGGTCAGTTCCGCTTTGGGAACGGTTTGGGAGGCGGCGGTTTTGGAGGCGGTGGATTTGGGGGAAGCGGAGGCGCCCAGGCGGCCGCGGCCGGAAAGACGCCAGAAAATCCCACGGAACTCCAGTGGACCGCTCCCATGCTGCCAGGACACGAAAATCCGCTGCCAGTTGTCCTCAAGTCGCAATTGAAGGACGGCAAAACTACCGCCTGGAAAATTCATTGGCCCGGCGAATTTCACGGCAAAACCCCTTACGGCATGCCTGGAGGGAATCCGGAATGACCGCTGCTTCCGGGAACTTCCAGTGGAATAATCGCGTCCAATTTACGAATATACTGGGGTGCATTTCAGTCTAATTCGTGGGTAATTACTTCGGAGCCGGCGCCATCGAATGGAACGAGACGATTTAGCCCCGTACGTGAAATCACTCCAGCGCCCGGCCAATTTCATAAACTTGATGATGTTCGCCGGGATGGCCGTGGCTGCCGTTGCGATTGGGCTCTTTGTGTTTGTCAAAGCGGGTAATTCGGAAGCAGATGTTGCCGCCAAAATGCAGAGCATTCTGGCGGGCGAAGTTCAACCGGAAAAGCTGACCATCGTGCGGAAGTATTCCAACGCGAGCCGGCACGGTACGCCTTATAGGCACGTTATCTTGCGAGGCAGCCGGCCAGCGGAAATCAACAGTTCTGCAACGCTGCAATTTTACGATTCGGTTGATGCCGGCAGTACCGTCACCGGCTATTACTTTCCGGAGGGATATTTCATTCCCGACGCCATTGGGCACGACCAGGAACTTGCGAAATGGGCGTTCCTGGGATCGGGGGTGCTGATGGGAGCAATTTTCGGAACGGCTGCCTGGCGCGGTTGGCGGAAATCTCAGAATAGTGACTAATTGGCTCATCGCGGTGGGCACCACTTAATGCCTTCAACGTTTGGCATGTAACTTTTTTATGTATGTCACTAATTTGAATTCGCGCAGATGCTGGCGATCAATGTTAATCGCCAGATTGCTATGCAGCAGCGTTCTGTTTGCTCAACACGTTGCGGTTGCTGTCGAGGTTGGCGTTGCGCCCGGCGAAAAACTTCCCAAAAAAGTTGCGGTCGACGAAGTTCCGCAGCCGGTTGTGGCGGCATTGAAAAGACAATTTCCCAGCGCCAAAATCGCCAGCGCCCAATTGCTCAGTACGGCGCTTGATAGCGACGAATGGGAGCTGACCGTGATCGACGGCAAGGAACAGTTGGAAGTGGGGGTCGATGGAATATCGGGCAGTTATCAGGTCAACACCATCAAAAAGCCGATTGCCGTCGCCGATGTGCCCAAGGCGGTGCGGCAGGCCATTGAGGAGCGACATCCCAAAGCCGAAATCAAAAACGCCTGGGAAGTCCAAAGCGGGCTCATTGCGCTAGCGCCGGGAAAGACAAAACCGCCCGGATATGAAGCAATGATTGTCACCGCCGAGCATGAGAAATGCAAAATTGATTTGTTGCCGGGGTTTAGGCGGACTGCAAAAGGCGAAATTCTGCCCGACCCCAGCAAAATGGAAATCTATGGCGAATCGATTCTCAACGACGGGAACAAATAGCGGTGCGGCGGCGTCAAACCTCTAAGAAGCTTCCCAGTTCTAAGAAATGCGCTCTCGATGCGTCTTAGATGATGGGGAAAATGGAGGATTTTATGAAATGCTGCTGGCCGGCTTCAATCATTCTCGCAATCTCGCTAG
>DASRSD010000168.1 GCA_035656635.1 Pirellulales bacterium | reverse complement strand
CCGGCGTGGGCGAAAGTCCACCGTGGGTTCGAATCCCTCCCCATCCGCTTGTTATCCAATCGCTCGTAATGCCGCCGGAAAAAGAACGTAGATTTTTTGAAATTTGCTTGCGTCGGACAGTGTTCCTGAGTATTATTCACTCGGAATCTTTGGCAGAGGCACGGTTATTTTCTCTTTCCGTAGAGCCTCGGCCGTAATGGGGTACAGCTCTGGCCCTTTTTTGCTTCAACGACAATCGGCGTTTTCGCCCGTCGAAAATTCCGGACTTCGTCCCGATTGGGATGACGTTGTGGTGCACGCATAGGTTATCAAATGAACCGTATTGCCCGCCGTTGCGCGGCCTGAGGGCTGGCGCGGGTCGTGGTCGCGACTGACAGAGGCGCGGCGGGCTCTTTTTAATTCACTTGATTTCCTGCTTAGCAATTCTCTGTTGCCGCCCTGCAATCGTCTTGCTGGCTGACGTTCACAGTTTTTTTGACGCAAGGTGAACCAATCAATGTTCTCTTGGTTCCGCGCACGCCATCGGCAGCAACTGCTACGCGAACCGTTTCCGGCGGAGTGGTTCAGCGTGCTAAGCCAGCAGGTGCGGCATTATCGGTACTTGGATGCTGAAAAACGCGCCCGCCTGCAAGGTTGTGTACAAGTGATGGTCGCCGAAAAGGATTGGTTTGGCGGCAGCGGATTTCAGTTAACAGACACCATGAAGATTACCATTGCCGGTTACGCCGCCGTGATGACATTGGGACTGGACGAACCGTATTACTTCGACAGATTGAAATCGATCATCGTTTATTCGGGCGCGTACATGTCGCATGTGAGCCAATACGATCTCCATCCGCCACTGGGTTCACTTGGGCCTCGGTTAGGGGAAGCATGGCACCACGGTCCGGTGGTTTTGTCATGGCAGGAAATCGCCGGCGCACAGAAAAGTCGGCCTGGCAATAATTTGGTCGTCCATGAATTTGCGCATCATGTCGACGGGCTAGATGGCAGTGTCGACGGAACTCCGGCCATTGTCGGTCGCGAACAAAGCCGCACCTGGTATCGCGTGACCGAAACGGAGTACGAACGGATTTGCAGCGAAGCAGCTCGTGGGGAAGCAACGCTCTTAGATCGATACGGCGCGAGCAACCGGGCCGAATTTTTTGCGGTCGCCAGCGAATGCTTCTTCGAACGACCACACGCCCTGCGCGAGCGCCATCCCGCGTTGTATGAGGTGCTATCCAACTTTTACTGTCAGGATGTCGCTGTCTGGCTTCCAGACGCCATAGATTTACAAACGCCACCATAATACGGTCGTTCGCCTTCGAGGGAACCAAGGCAAAAAAGCTTCAGCTCAATTCCCTGCGTACCGCACGACGAGCAATTCGACGAGCTCGGCGCGTGCGGATTCGCGAGCGGGCCCCCTGCAGCATGCTCCTGATCGGCCGTTCAAACGCGGTATGCTCGCTCTCGGCAATCCGTTGCATTTCGGCATGCAATTGTTCCTTCGCCGCTTGCCGGCTGGAAAGTTTTACATCGCCGGCAACCCAACGAAACAAGCCCCGTTCATCGGTGCACAAAACTACATAAGCCCAGGAATTGTTGCAACGGTGATAAATGACCGTGCCCAGCACTCGGTCATCGTCAGTAGCGTACCAAGCTTTTTCGACCGCGAAAAACTGCAGAACCGGATCACGATGTGGCACTAGCACTTGAACAATGTTGTCGTCGATTTCTCGAATCTGCATACGTCACCTCGCTTTCGCACAGGGCTGTGAGACTTCCCCGCAAACCGAATGCCGAAAGCAAAATGTGACGCAGTTTTTCGTTAAAAACGGATAAAACGGGATTGCGCAAGACCGGTCTGGCAGCGCGTCAAGCACCTGCCCGCGACCTTAATCCCGTTACAGGGGTGGCAAAGGACGCTGGTATTTCCACCGTTGCGCATGTGCTTGTGCGTGATCGGTCGGATCGGACCGCCGCGACCGATCGGCACCGAGAAATAGGTAGGCAGTAAATAATGTACCGGTTAAATAACCGGTAATGAACAGCAACATGGCTCTGCGCTCGCCCTCTTGGAAAAATCCATTTGTTGCAGCAAGAGACAACTCCGCCCGGCCGGGGTTCGCCAATTGAGCAAGAATTTGCGATAGAAATCTGCGCGCAGGCGTCTTACGATAGAGCCTTCGCTTACCGTTATTGATTTTCGCGCTGCCGCACGCATTCGCTCCCTATGCCAAAAATCACAGGCGTTTTAGAAACTTCGCTGTATGTGGCCGACGTAAATCGGGCGGCCCATTTTTATGAAAGCTTATTTGGCTTTCACCGAATGTTTACCGACGATCGGCTGTGCGCGCTGTCCGTCGACGAGAAGCAAGTGTTGTTGATCTTTCAGCGCGGGGCTTCGGTCGAACCTATTCCACTGGCCGGCGATGTGCTGCCCCCGCACGATGGCACGGGCTCCTTGCATTTGGCATTTGCATGCACAGCACAAGAGCTGTCGCACTGGGAAGAACACTTGGCGCAGCACGAAGTACCCATCGAAAGTCGAATCCGCTGGGAACGCGGCGGCCAGAGCATTTATTTTCGTGATCCGGACGATAATCTCATTGAACTGGCGACGCCTGGCATTTGGCCCATTTACTAACCGTCACAATTTGGCAAGGCGATTGCGCGCCCGCGCAATATTAATCGCAGGCTGATTTCACGGATTGGCGTACTTATTTCGGTCACATTGAATTTTGCCGTCCGCGTCGAGAGTTAACTCGGCTAGTTGAATTACGCTGCGGCGGTTGGCCTCGGTAAAGTAATAAATCAAACATTGATCGCCCTGCACGATAATCGCGGGGTGTTTTCCGACACGATTATCTTGCGGCCGCTTGCCTTCGGTGCCGGCGAGCACGGTGTTGTTCAGCACCCAATCGCCCGTGCCTGTTTCGGAACGATAAACCGGCAAGCTGCGGCCGGCGTCGACAATGAGCCAATAGACTCCTTTCCAATACCACGTAAACGGCGCCTCGTGGCCGTGCCCGCCAACCACTTCTTTATCGACGGTCCAATCGTTCAAATCGCTGGAATGGGCCATCCAGGTGTGCGAGCCGGCCGCTTCGTCTTTGTACCACAAGTAATACATGTCGCCGATTTTTAGCACCATGGGATCAATGCAACGCAGCGACGATAACTTGAGTGTGGAGTTGAATTTCCAGTTCACCCCATCATCGCTGGTAAAGTGCTCGATCGTGCGGTCTCCCGTCCAATTGCTGAAAATGCCGTGCACTTGCACGACGAACATGTGCAGCGTCCCGCCTTCCCAAAGTAAACAAGGCGCCCACCAAGTAATCGACGCCGAAAGTGGATCGCCTAAATGTCGGTCTCCCTGGCAAACACCAGCATATTTCCAATGCAGGCCGTCAGGGGAAGTCGCTATGCCAATGGCGCTGCCGTGAACCCAATCGACTCCTTTGGGGTTTTCCAGCGACGCCCGCCGCTGCGTGTAATACATCCACCACTCGCCCTTGCGATCGCCTCCCTTGCCGGGCATCCAAATGACATACGGATCGGTCGCGCCGTGCCAAATGGGGTCATCGTACATGGGGGCGGGGGCATGTTCGACGTCGATATGCGTTGGCCGGTCGCCCGAAGCGGAAGGTTCAGCGGTCCAAGCCACGCTCCATTGCTGAAGCCTGACCGTGAAAAGCAAAGCAAGCAAAACGAAGCGGTGCATCATCAAAGCATCCTGTTGTTTCGTATCCGTGCTTCGAGTATACCCGATGACACTGCGCGAACCCAATCTTTTGCTGCCCGTATGTAATGACCAACGACATGCCTGCCTCTGCCAGCGATTCAAGCGATGCTCGCCAGCCGCACTTCCAACGCACTTTGGGATTGTGGCCAGCAGTAGCGGTGAACATGACGCAAATGTGCGGAATCGGGCCGTTCATTACCATTCCGCTGGTGGTGGCCGCGATGGGCGGCGCGCAAGCCATTTTAGCTTGGGTGCTGGGCGCAGTGATTGTGTTGGCCGACGGCCTGGTCTGGGCGGAGCTCGGCGCCGCGATGCCCGGAGCGGGCGGAACCTATTTGTACCTGCGGGAAGCGTTTCAATATCGAACCGGGCGGCTGATGCCGTTTTTGTTCATCTGGACGGCAATCTTGGCCATTCCGCTGATTATGTCGACCGGCGTGATCGGTTTGTTGAAGTATATCGCCTATTACGGACCCGTCTTAGTTCATTCCAACGCGATCGCAAACGCGGACGTTGATTCCAGTTGGAGTTTGATCGCTCTCACCCCGACGGGAATTGTTGCAGCGTTCGGGATTGTCCTGATTGTGGTGATCGCCCTGTATCGAAAAAACTCGTCGGTTGAAAAGCTGGCCATCGCCTTATGGATAGTAATGTTTGTGTCCATCGCGGGGGTCATGGCCGCTTCGTTCAGCCACTTCGATGTGCGCCAGGCTTTTCATTTTCCGCCAGGGGCTTTTCGAATGGATCGTGCATTTTTTTTGGGGCTGGGGGCAGCGCTGGTGTTATCTGTTTACGACTATTTGGGCTACAACACCACGGCCTATATGGGATCCGAATTGCGCGACCCGGGGCGAGTGATTCCGCGGTCGATTACTTACTCGATCCTGGGCATGATGGTTATTTACTTGGTAATGAACATCGGAATTTTGGGCGCTTTGCCGGTGGATCAGATTAAAAACTCCGATTTCTTTGCTTCCATCGTGATCGAGCAGAATTGGGGGAAGTTGGCGGCCAAGATATTAACCGGGCTGATCGTGGTGACGGCACTCGCTTCGATATTTACCGGCCTCTTGGGTGGATCGCGCGTGCCGTTTAATGCCGCGCGCGATAAACTATTTTTGCCAGTGTTTGGCCGGCTGCATCCGCGGCTGAACATTCCACATGTGGCAATTTTGGTGATGGGATTGATTACGGCCCTCGGCTCATTGTTTAAGCTCGATGCGGTCATTAACATGCTCACGGCCGTTACCGTGTTAGTGCAGGGCATTGCACAAATTGCGGCGCTCAGTGTGTTGCGCTATCGGCAACCAGAACTAAAGCGGCCATATCGAATGTTTTGCTATCCGCTGCCGAGTATCATCGCGCTGGTCGGATGGATTTACATTTATGTGGCCGCCGGCTGGCCCATGCTGCTCGATCCCCAATCGGTGGAGAAACTGCATGGGGCCGAGTATTGGCAGGCCGTTTTATTGGCCCCCGGCCCGTTGTCGTTGGCGTGGTTGTTGCTAGGCGTCATTGCCTTTCTGACTTGGGCGCGCATTGAAAAAACGTGGCCGTTCGGTCCGAAGGAAATTCGCCACGATTTTGCCTAAACCACGCCTTGCCGATTAAGATGAACAAACCAAAACCGCTCGTTTAGCAAATCGGGACAAAATCGCCATGCAAACTCGACGCGAGTTTTTGAAAAACGCCGCATTATTCTCCGGTTCGATGGCGCTGTGGGGCGCGCTCGACGGCCCCATTCGCAAGGCACTGGCCATTGATCCTGAGCCAGGCAGCACTTTTTTGGACGCCGAACACATTGTCCTTTTGATGCAGGAGAACCGCTCGTTCGACCATTGTTTTGGAACACTTCAAGGCGTGCGCGGCTATAACGATCCGCGCGCCATTACGCTCGCTAACAACAATCCCGTTTGGGTGCAAACGAGCGCAGCCGGAAAAAGCTACGTTCCCTTCCGGTTGAACATCAACGATACCAAAGCCACGTGGATGGGCTTCTTGCCGCACAATTGGGCCAGCCAGGTCGATGCCCGCAATCACGGCCAGTACGACAAGTGGCTGGAAGCCAAGCGCTCCGGCCACAAGGAATATGCCGACATTCCGCTCACCTTGGGCTACTACAATCGGCAAGATATTCCCTTTTACTACTCGCTCGCCGATGCCTTTACGGTGTGCGATCAGCATTTTTGCTCATC
Source organism: Pirellulales bacterium (assembly GCA_035656635.1). NCBI lineage: Bacteria > Pseudomonadati > Planctomycetota > Planctomycetia > Pirellulales > Pirellulales bacterium. The sequence continues at coordinate 44,569 of DASRSD010000168.1, read as the reverse complement.
GATTACGCCCACGCTGCCCAACCGGCTGTATTACTGGACGGGCTCCGTCCGTCAGCAGCAAACGCCGGAGTCCGCGGCGTGCGTGCGCAATGAACAAATCATGGATGAACTTTTGGTCGGCTGGAAAACGTTCCCTGAACGTCTGGAAGATTTGGGCATTTCGTGGCGAATTTACCAAAACGAGCTAACCGTGCCGACCGGTTTGACTAAAGAAGAAGAACCGTGGCTAGGCAGCTTTGGCTGCAATGTGATGGAATACTTTCAGCAATATCACGTGCGGGCCAACCCACGGCATCGGGCATACTTTCTCAAGATACAGCCCGAACTGCCGAGAAAAATTGCGGCGCTGAAGCAGCAATTGTCTGACGAAAAGATCTCGGCGGCGGAAACAACGCGGCTCAAAAAAGAGCTGGAAGATTTGACGAAAGAACTCAAGCAAGTGGAGTTGGAGCGCGCTCATTGGGACGAGGAAGAGTTCGACAAACTCCCGCCTCGCGCCAAAAGTTTGTATGAAAAGGCGTTTACCACCAACTCCGGCGATCCTGCCTATCGGCAGCTTAGCGAGTTAACGTACAGCGCCGATGGCGCCCATCGCCACGTTCAAGTGCCCAAAGGAGATGTGCTGCATCAATTCCGCGAAGATGTCGCCAACGGAAAATTGCCGACGGTTACCTGGCTGGTGGCGCCGGAGCGGCTTTCCGACCATCCGGAGTCGGCCTGGTACGGAGCCTGGTACATTTCCGAATCGCTGAAAATTCTTACCGACAACCCCGAAGTCTGGAAGAAAACCGTTTTCATTTTGACGTACGACGAAAATGACGGCTATTACGATCATCAGCCGCCGTTTGTTTGCCCCAATCCGCTTAAACCCGAAACCGGTTTTGCTTCCAAGGGGGTCGACACCAGTTTGGATTACGTGCAACTGGCGGCCGACGAAAAACTGCAAGGAAAAGTGCGCGGGCCGGCGCGCGAAAGCCCCATCGGCTTGGGCTACCGCGTGCCCATGGTCATTGCTTCCCCCTGGAACCGCGGCGGTTGCGTTTGTTCCCAACTGTTCGACAACACTTCGGTGCTGATGTTCCTGGAAAAATTCCTCACGCACAAAATTGGGCAGAGCGTTGTGGAAACGAACATTAGCTCTTGGCGGCGCACGGTATGCGGCGATTTAACTTCCGCCTTCCAACCCTCCCCGAAGGAGGGCGAGAGCAATCCCGCCTACTTCGCCCGCGATCCATTTGTCGAGCACATTTATCAGGCGCAGTTTAAGCCGCTGCCTGCGGGGTATCACACGCTCAGCGAGGCGGAAATCGACCAAATTCGCAAAGATCCTCCTGGTTCGCCGCTAATGCATCATCAAGAGACTGGAATTCGCCCCTCCTGCCCTTTGCCTTATGATTTGCGCGTCAACGGTTCGCTGAATTCCGACGCAACCGCCTTTCGAATTCAATTTGCAGTGAAAAAGGAGCGCCTGGGCGAACGCGCCGTAGGATGCCCCTTTATCGTGTATGCTCGAACGCACCACAACGAAATGAGTATCCGCAATTATGCGGTTTCAGCCGGCGACACCTTGGAAGATGTGTGGCTGCTGCGCGACTTCGAGGGCGGCAACTATCATCTGCAAGTTTACGGCCCCAACGGTTTCTTCCGCGAATTTATGGGCAGCGCTGAAGATCCCGCTTTGGAAATCCTCCCGGAATATTCCACCGCGAGTTCCAGCGATCAAACACTCAGCGGCAACATTGAATTGCAGGTTGTCAATCACGACAAGCAGCGCGAATTCGAAATCCAAATTCTCGATCGTTCGTACAAAGCCAGTGATCGTACGCACACCGTGCCGGCTGGCGGCAAGTCAGCAATCGTGATCGACACGCAGAACAGCCATCACTGGTACGATTTTGAAGTGCGCGTTGCAAAAGTCGGCGGCTACCATCGCCGCTTCGCCGGGCGAGTCGAAACGGGCCAATGGGGCTTCAGCGATCCGGCCATGGGTCGAGTCCTCGGATAATTTTTCGATATAAAATTATTGGTCGCTGCTTGCATCCAATGCTGAAATCGGCACAATGATTGCACGCGGGCGTGCACTGTCCATATTCTTGGGGCAGTTTACGGGAGAACAGAGCAATGCGTGGAGCATTCTTCGGCTGCGCCGCCGTCCTACTGTTGGCAGCGACCGCCACAACTGCTTTGGCGTTGACCAGCCCGGTTGTCAAAGGATCAATTTCTATCAAATTGAATCTCGTGGCAACCGTTCCGTCTGCCCAAGGCGCGCCGCAAGATCTGGTTTCCGCCAACGATGGCACGGGCCGGCTATTTGTCACCACCCGCAACGGCGATGTCGATATTTTGAAGGGCGGCGCGTTAAATTCAGCGATGCCGTTTTTAAATTTGCCGGCGGACGGAATTTCGGTATACACCGGTGGCGAGGGTGGATTCTCGGGCTTGGCGTTTAGTCCCAGTTTCACGACCAACGGCAAGTTCTACACTTTCGATACTGAGCCGTTCAGTTCGGCCAATCCCGCGACCGCGGGCTTCAGCTCACCGGAACTTCTGCCCAACGGTACGACCACGCCCAACAACCAAATTTTGATTCGCGAATGGACCGTTTCTACGACAACTCCAGATTTTGCGAATGCCACTTCGCGGATATTGCTGCGCATCAATCATCCGGAAGATAACCATCAAGGCGGATCATTGAAATTCGGTCCCGACGGAAATTTATACATTGGCTTGGGCGATGGCGGCGGCAACGATTTCAATGTCAGCGTTACCTCCGCGACCGATGGCCACAACAACACCATTGGCAACGGCCAAGATACGACGGTTCCCTTCGGAAAAATATTGCGGATTGATCCTAACGGTACCAACAGCGCTAATGGTCAATACGGCATTCCGTCAACCAATCCGTTTGCCTCCGGCGCGGGAGGCAACTTGAAGGAAATCTATGCTTACGGCTTTCGCAATCCTTATCGCTTTAGCTTCGATTCCGCCACCGGCGCGCTGTGGGTCGGCGATGTCGGACAAAGCAATCGGGAAGAAATCGACACCGTGACCGGCGGTGGCAATTATGGCTGGCCGTTTCGTGAAGGAACCCGCGATAACAGCGGCTCCAACGGTTCGGGGCGCACCACGCCTGGTGGTTTCACTTCGATTGCCCCCGTCGGCGAGTACACCCACGGCGACGGCGAGGCCATTATCGGCGGTTTCGTGTATCACGGCTCCCTGATTCCAGCACTCCAGGGAAAATATGTCTTTGGCGATTTGGGGGGAACGTCTGGTGCCACCGGCCGCATGTTCTACATGGACACAACCACGGGCGCTATTAGCGAATTCAATTATTTGGGCAGCACCGTACCAACCTCCAACTTGTATGGCTACGGCCAAGATTCCAACGGTGAGTTGTACGCCCTATTCTCCAACGGCAACATCGTGGCCTTGGTGCCCGAGCCCAGTTCGTTCGTGCTGTTGGTTTTGGCTACCGCGGCGTCATTCGTTGCTTTGCGGCAGCGGCAGTTACAAAAATCGCTGCGCAAAGTTGCCTGCTAAGGCTCTCGGTGGTACAAGCTCAAATCCCAGCCGGAGAGTCCGGCGAACGGATCGTGCTCTACTAAGTGGAACGCAACTCCGCCAGGCGCAGTGATTGTTTCTGGAGGTTCAAAATGCGAATCTAAACTATGGACGAGATACCACTCGGCTGCGAAGCTCGTTTCAGACGATGGCGGATAGGTTTCAATCGGCCTGGTCATTGAGAGTTGGCGTGCATAAAAATCCAGCATTGCATCTTGTCGCGAAGGGTTATCGACCAGCACGATGGCCCGCGCTCCCTTCGTTTGCTCTTCAATCGTTTGCAGTATGGGCAGGTAATGGTTGCGCTGGAGGATAATGAGATCGGCAATATGCCGGCTATTAGCAACCATGAACGCCAAAAGCGCCACGATTGTGAACACGCGGCCAAACTTTCCGCGGCGCCAAATCGAGCCCAAGATGTCAGACCACAAGAGCAACGTAAACAGCACACTGTTCAAAAAGTAACGCGGATATATATCTTCCCGTGGGGCCACCGCTAATATCAAAATCGGGAATACGAAAATGACACACAGGTAAAATGTTGCCCGTTGCACCGATTGCCGAAACACACTGACTAGCGCCGCCACCGTGAAAGCAGAGTAACCGCAGCCGCTGCGTAGGAGCCGGGCGGATCGAACGGTCCCCCCACGGCCAGCGACAGCGTTTGAACAATCACGCTCAGAACTGGCGGCGATTCGCCACTGCCAATGGTCAATTGGCTCAGATTGATCCAATACAGCCAGCCAAAAAACAGGCCGGGAATGATCGTGCGGCAGATGATTGCGGCCACCGATGGCAGCCGCTTCCCCTCCTGCTGCCGGTGGCCGAATGGAATCCACGTGTACACCTGGGCCGACAAGTACACGGTTAAAAACAGCGGGTGGGCCAAAAAACCCAAAATGCAGCTCGCACTAAATAAAATCTCCCAATTCACGTTGGCCGACGCCTCGGCCGCGCACAAACTGCCGAAGGCTGCCAGTGCGAAAAACATTTCGTAGGCGTAGCCACGCGCTTCGGACGAGTAATTCACCAACAGGTAGGAGCAGCCGGTTAAAATCACCCCGGCCAACATGGCGGCCCAACCGTGTCGCCGGGCAATTAAAACCGCCAGCAGCACCGTCAACGTTCCGAAAATTACCGCCGGCAAGCGGTACATCCAGGCAGTCCCGTCCGGGCCAATCCAATACACGACCAGCGAATTCAGAAAATGATTGTTATCGTGCTTGACGCGGAGCACGATGTCCGTTGGCGAGTGCACGGCGGCCTGCACGCCTTGGATCGTCCACACTTCGTCAAACCACAATTCTCCACGCGCGGCTGCCAGGCGGAGCGCGGCGATAATCAATCCCAACGCCACCAACAGAATAATAAGCCCGGGTCGAGAATCTTTTTCCGCGGCGCCGATCGTGGGAGAAGACATGGCCGATTGCACCGCTTGCCGCAACTTGAAGGCAAAATTCAGCCGCTATTCCATTTGCACCACCAGCTCGCCCGCTTCGACCGGAGTGCCCGGCTTCACCAACACATCGGCAATTTTTCCGTCGGCTTCGGCATAAACGGTGGTTTCCATTTTCATGGCTTCCAGCGACAGCAGCTTTTGCCCTTTCTTTACCGTGTCGCCAGTTTTCACCGGCACCGTAACCACCAGCCCCGGCATCGGGGCGGCAATTTGTTTGGGATCGGTCAAATTCGCTTTCGGTCGGCGAACCGTTTCGGCCTGCACCGATTTATCGACCACCGACACGCTGCGCGGCTGGCCATTCAGCTCGAAAAACACGGTACGGGTGCCGTCGGGATGCGGCTCGCCCACGGTCAGCAATTTGATGATTAGCGTTTTTCCCGGCTCAATTTCCAGCGCCAATTCTTCCCCGACTTGCTGGCCGAACAAAAAATACGGCGTGGGGAACATGCTGGTATCGGAGAATTGCGCCACGTGCGTCACGAAATCTTGATACACGCGCGGATAAAGCAAATACGAAATGACATCCTGCTCCGTTGCTTTGCGCCCCAGCAGCTTTTCCACTTTCGCCGCGGCGTCGGCGAAATCGGCCGGCGGTAGTGTTTCGCCCGGACGCCCTTTCACCGGCTGCACATTGCGGAGAATGCGTTTTTGCACCTCCGGCGGAAAACCACCGGGAGTTTGGCCCATGCGGCCGGCCAATAAATCGACGGCGCTTTCCGGATACTGCAATTCGCGGCCCGGATCAAGCACCGCTTCCGCCGGCAAGTTGTTGGTGACTAAGAACAGGGCCAAATCGCCGACGGCTTTGGAAGTGGGCGTAACCTTCACAATGTCGCCCAGCAGACGATTCACGTCCGCATACATGCGGCACACTTCGTCCCAGCGGTGCGATAAGCCCAAGGCCCGGGCTTGCTCTTGCAAATTCGTGAATTGCCCGCCGGGCATCTCATGCAAATATAAATCGGCGTCGGGCGCTTTCATGTCGCTTTCGAAGGGCGTGTAAAATTCCCGCACTGCCTGCCAATAATGCGCCAGCTTACGCAACGGTTCGCTGCTGACGCCGGTTTCGCGAGCGTTGTGATGCAACGCCTCGACCAGGGCATTCAAATTCGGCTGCGAGGTCAGGCCCGACATGGGCGCCAGCGCTGCGTCGGCAATGTCGACGCCCATTTCAGCGGCTTTTAGCACCGACGCTGCAGCCACGCCGCTGGCATCATGCGTATGGAAATGAATGGGAATGCCGATTTCGCTTTTCAGTGTTTTTACGAGCAGCTCCGCCGCGTACGGCTTGCACAAGCCGGCCATGTCTTTGATCGCCAGAATGTGCGCGCCCATCTTTTCCAGCTCTTTGGCCAATTCGACATAGTACTTCAGGCTGTACTTGGGGCGCTGTGGATTCAGAATGTCGCCGGTGTAGCAAATGGCCGCTTCACAAATGCCGCCATGCTTGTGGACCGCATCCATCGCCACGCGCATGTTTTCGGTCCAGTTGAGCGGATCGAAAATGCGGAATACATCCATGCCCGCTTCCACGCTTTCTTTGAGGAAAGCCTGAACGACATTATCGGGATAATTCGTGTAGCCGACCGCATTGGAAGCCCGAACCAGCATTTGGAACAAAATGTTGGGAATGGCGGCTCGTAAATCTGCCAACCGTTGCCAAGGGCACTCTTTGAGAAACCGCATGGCGGTGTCGAACGTGGCCCCGCCCCACATTTCCAACGAAAATAGCTGGGGCACCAAGTGCGCATAGGCTTCGGCTACTTGCAGCATGTCATGCGTGCGCATGCGTGTGGCCAGGAGCGATTGATGGGCATCCCGCAGCGTGGTGTCGGTCAGCAACAATCGCTTTTCGTCCAGCACCCAGCGGTTGAATTTTTCCGGCCCCAACTCCAGCAGTTTTTGCCGTGTTCCCGGCGGCGGCAATTGTTGTCGATCGAACGTGGGCACCGCCGCCGGCTCCCGGCGAGTGCTCCGCGGCCGATCTTTCACCAACGAGTTTCCGTTGACGATGATTTCGCCCATAAATTGCAATAATTTGCTGGCCCGATCGCGGCGCAGCGGCATGTGGAACAGTGCCGGCGTTTCGTCAATGAACGTGGTCGTGCACTCTCCGGCTTGAAACGTCGGGTGCATGATCAGATTGTTCAAAAACGGCAAATTCGTTTTCACGCCCCGCACGCGGAACTCGCTTAAGCAACGCTCCATGCGGGTGCAGGCATCTTTGAAGCGGCGCGCCCGGGCCGTGACTTTCACCAACAGCGAATCGTAATACGGCGTGACCACGGCGCCGGAGAAAGCCGTGCCGGCATCCAGGCGAATGCCCATGCCGCTGGCCGAGCGATATGCCATGATGCGGCCGTAATCGGGCACAAAGCGGTTCTCCGGATCTTCCGTCGTCACTCGGCACTGCAGGGCAAAGCCGGTGGTGCGAATGTCTTCCTGGCAAGCCAAGCCAATTTCCGGATCTTCCAGGCGATGCCCCTGCGCAATCAGAATTTGGCTTTTCACAATGTCAACGCCTGTCACTTCTTCGGTGACGGTGTGCTCGACCTGAATGCGCGGATTCACTTCGATGAAATAGAATTGACCGCTATCTGCATCGACCAAGAATTCCACCGTGCCGGCATTTTCGTAGCGCACAGCCCGGCCGATGGCCAGCGCGGCATCGCACAGCTTTTGTCGCAATTGCGGATCGAGCTTGGGGGCCGGCGCAATTTCCACCACTTTTTGGTGCCGGCGTTGCACCGAGCAATCGCGCTCGTATAAGTGCACTAAATTGCCGTGCAAATCCCCCAACAGTTGCACTTCAATATGTCGGGCGTGGCGGATGTACTTTTCGATGAACACTTCGCCATTGCCGAAAGCGGCCGCCGCTTCTCGCTGTGCGGTTTCCAAGTTCGTGGCCAGTTCTTCCGGTTTAAGAACTACCCGCATCCCGCGGCCACCGCCACCGTGCGCCGCCTTCAACATCACTGGATAACCAATCTCGGCCGCCACTTTTTTCGCTTCTTCTAAACTGCTTACCGCTTTGGCGCTGCCGCCCAAGATGGGAACTTTGGCTTTTTCAGCAATTGAACGGGCCGCGGTTTTGTCCCCCAACTGTTCCAGCAATTCCTGACGTGGACCGACAAACGTAATGCCTGCTTCATCACAGGCTTTGCGTAAGGCAGGATTTTCGGAGAGGAAACCGTAGCCGGGGTGAATGGCGTCAACACCGTGAGAGACGGCCAGGGCCACGATCGATTGGATATCCAAGTACGACCGAATTGGCTCGCCGATTTTGCCGATCAAATACGCTTCGTCCGCTTTGAAACGGTGCAGTGCGTATCGATCTTCGTGCGAATAAATGGCAACGGTGCGGATGCCCAGTTCGTGGGAGGAACGAAAAACTCGAATCGCAATTTCGCTGCGGTTGGCAACCAACAGCTTGTGAATTGGCTTCATGAACCCTCAAAAATCCTGACGGAGCATCGGTCGACAACAGATTGAACTGGGCGTGAATTCGGGATGGTCTGGCGGCGCGGCCCGGCTGAGCACGGGCGCAGGCAACCATTCCGTTAATGTTACCTCACTCTCATTTTCCCGCCAGTCCCGACGATTTTTCGGGCGTTATCGGCCGCAAACATGCTCGCCGCAGCGGCACGGTTGGCAAGTCGAATCGGTCGTGGTACGTTCGCGGGGAAACTTGGGCCGGTTTTTCGGAGTAAGCCGTTCTCACAGGAAGGCGAAATATGATTGTCGATCGGCTGGAAGAGGCGGGCATTTATTGCCGATTGCATCCCGGGTTTGATGCCGCTTTTGATTTGCTACGGAGCACACCGTTTGAGGAAGTGCCCGACGGACGGCATGAAGTGATGGGCGATTCGCTGGTGATGATTGTCGAACACGTCGAAGGCCCAGGGCGCGATTCCGCCCGGCTGGAAGCACACCGCAGGTATATCGACGTACAATATATTATCCCCGCCAAGGGAGCGATCGCCCAAGAGTTTGGCTGGCGGCCGACGGCCAGTTGCACGGAAACGACTGCGGCCTACGACAAAGCAAAAGATATTGTGTTTTTCGGCGATCAGCCGGAACTCTGGCTGTCGCTGCCTCCGGGGCATTTTGTGGTGTTCCTTCCTAGCGATGCCCATGCGCCCGTGGCCGTGCCCAACAAAATTCACAAAGCGGTAATTAAAGTGGCGGTGGCGTGGTGAGGGGCAGGTATCAGGGGTCAGGGATCAGGAGTCAAAGGTTGACTTCTTGACCCCTGATCCCTGACCCCTGACTCCTGCCCTCGCCCCTTCGGAAACCATGCGTCTTCTGAGCTACAACATCCATAAGGGAATTGGCGGCCGCGACCGGCGTTGTCGCTTGCAACGGATCATCGACGTTGTCGAAAGCCAGAACCCTGACATCTTGTGCTTGCAAGAAGTCGCCCATAATTCCCGCCGTTCGCACTATCACGACCAGCCGAGACTATTGGCCGACTATTTCAAGCTCACGGGCCAACTCTTTCAGCTGAATGTAAACTTCAAAAGCGGCGGTTATGGAAACCTGATCCTGTCGCGCTGGCCGTTCACAACGAAGCACCAAATTTCGCTGCGGTTTAACGCCAAAAAGCCGCGCGGAGCCCAGATTGTGGTGGTTGAAACTCCCGAAGGCCCTCTGCACCTTGTGAATTTTCACCTGGGTTTAAGCCACGACGAAAGACATTGGCAAATCGGACATTTACTAAATCATCAGCTGTTCCGCGAATCCCACACCCTGCCCACGCTGGTGGTGGGCGATTACAACGATTGGCAAAATCGTTTGCACCGGGGAACTTTGAACGAGCATGGCTTTTGTCAAATCACAACGCCTATCTATCGCTTCCGATCTTTTCCGGCCTACATGGCGCTCAGTTCACTCGATAAGGCATTTTTTCGCGGCGATGTGCTGATCCGGCAGGCCCATGTAGTGCGTAATGCGCTCGCGCGCAGCGCCAGCGATCACTTACCAGTAGTAATTGATTTTCATCTAGACCTCGCCGTGTTTAACCGCGCGAGCAACTAACGACCTTTTTGCTTGGTGCTTGGTGTGCATGCTCGTTCGAGCGGTGTGGGAGCATCTCTTGTGCCAAAACTACCTTGCCGCGGTTCTATTTTACCCCGCGACATTCGATCTTGATGCGCGTAAACTATGGGCGGACTGTGTCCTTGGCCGCAGCGGCGAGAATTCGATTTTGATGCCACTTGGAAAACATTGAACCATGCGACGATTCATTGCCTTATGGATTCCCATTCTCGCCCTGGGCTTTGCCGCTACCGCAAACGCACAATTATTGAAAGGCCGTGTCCGTCCACAGGAGCCGGAAGTGGAAGCGTTTGCCGGCGAGCCGTATGGCGTGGGTCGCTGGACGGTGGCATTGCCTCCGGGCGTAAATCCCGCGCTGTTGGGCAACAATGGCTTCACACTGACAGAAAAAACCGGCCGCACATTGTATCAGGCGTTTCAGGCGGAGCCGCTCCGCACCGCGGCGCGAGAAATCTTAGGCCGCCCACAAACCGCCACGGTCTACTTTCTGTTCACGGGTGATGCGCCGTTGGATTTGCAGCTTTACGCTCCGGTGGCGGCATCGATTAGCGTTACGCCCCAGCACGATCCGGTAGGCCACGAACGCTTGATTAGCGATTGGTGGGTGAAATACACGCGGCAGGCCAATCGGATTGATCGTCCGGCTGATTATCCGCCGTTGGTCGACAATTACTTACTCACCACGCTGGCGAGGCGGCTTAATTTACCGCCTGCTAGTCAAATTTCGCCGCCTCCCATACGCCTGTTGGCCGACGGCTTGCTGAATTCTGCCACAGGCGGACAACCGAAATTGCCGACCGCCCAAACCGGCGACGAACAAGCTAACCACCAACTCGGCTTGTTGCTGGGGAGCGAAAGTTTGCGCAATGAGATGCAAACTCAAGTTCTGCTGCGGCGCAGCGACACTCCGGAAGTTGCCAACCAACCACTGCCGGCTGGCGTTCAATTTACCAGCAGTGTGCCGGAAACCTTGGGCGAAGTGGCCATCGAGCCGCTCGCCGGTCACGTGCCAGCTGATTGCTTTTACATTCGCTACGGCAACTTCACCAACTATTTGTGGTTTCGCCACACGCTCGATCGCTGGAGCGGCGATTTGCAAAACTTGATTAATCGCCGCGGGATAGATTACGGCCTAACTCCCCGCATCGAACGGCAATTATCGCTGAAAGAATCCGTGCTGGCGCCAATCTTGGGGCCAGCCGTCATTGCCGACGTCGCCATGATCGGCAACGATTTTTTCTTCCGCGAAGGGGCCACCATCGGCTTTCTGTTTCAGGCCCGAAATAATTTGGCTCTGAATTCCGATTTCACCCAGCAACGTGCCGCCACATTGAAGCGAGAGCCGGGTTGCACGGAGGAGCAAGTCGAAATCGCTGGGCATACAGTGTTGTTCTTGTCCACGCCCGATAATCGAGTACGCTCGTTTTATGCCATCGACGGCGATTTTCATTTCGTCACCAATTCGCGGCATTTGGTGGAACAGTTTTACGAAGCGGCCGCCGGTAAACACGCCTTGGGCAGCAGCCCGGAGTTTCGCTATGCCCGATCGCTCATGCCCGGCAACCGCGATTACTCGGTTTTTGTGTATCTGTCGTCGGAATTTTTTGGCAATTTGGCAGGGCCCCGTTATCAAGTGGAAATGGATCGCCGCCTGCGTTCCGCTGCCGAAATTGACATGGCCTTGGTGGCCCAACTGGCCGCCCAAGGCGACGGCGTAAAAGTCGGCTCGCTTGACGATTTAATTAAGTCCCAATACCTGCCGGCTGGGTTTGGCCAGCGCTCCGATGGCAGCCGTTTGGAAATGACTGCCGATGGCGATTTTACCGATACCTTGCGCGGAGGCCGTGGAACTTTTGCACCGGCGGCCGATGTCGCGTTCCAAACCATCACCGCCGCCGAGGCTAGCCGGTATCAGGATTTTGCCGCCTGGTTGCAATCGAAATGGTCCACCATCGATCCGGTCGTGGCCGGTATCCGTCGTGAACCAAGTAAAACAAAAGAACCGGGCGTCGAACGAATTCTGATTGATGCCCAAGTCACGCCGCTCGCTGCGGCCAACTATCAAACCATCGCCACAGCCTTGGGCCCCATCAGCAAGCAAAAACTAGCGCCAGTGCCCGGCGATATTGCGACCGGCGAGGCCAGCCTGAGCGGGAATTTGTTGGCTTCCAAAGGATTGGCTGCGCCGCAAGGTGCTTACCGCTTGTTCGGCGCTTTGCGAGATGCCGCCCCGCAAGGATTGAATTCCAATCCCGGCGCGGCAGGCGAACCAACTGCTTCGCAAACCGCAGCCCCCGCCCAACCATTGCTACAAATTCAGCCGGGGCAAGGCGGTGTACTGAACGGTCCTTTGGGGGGCGTTTTGGCCAACGCCTTGGGAAACGGCCAGGGCATTTCCGGACTCAGTTCGCTTTCGCCCCTGTCACTGCTGCCGCCGTTTTATTTTGGGGCCACTCCCACACCGGCGCTGTTTGCCTCCATTGGCGTCGGGGAAGTGCCGCTCGATGCCGCCGACTTTGGGCGCGCGCCGTCCGGTTTGTGGCAGCGGCGCATGGGGCAGTTCACCATTGCTTCCATGCAGCGCGAAATTTTGGAAACCATCACGCCCCAGTTGAAGTTTGTCGATGCGCCGCGCCCAGCACAGGCCTGGTTTCACGTGGGTGATTTAGGCCGTTCGAAGGTGGCCAGCACCGTTAACGGCATGTTCTATCTCAGTGCCAAAAATGCGGCCATCGGCAACGTCCGTTTTTTGCAATCGCTGACTGCCCAGTTGCGCGTGCCGCCGGAAGATTGCGTGAAAGTCGCCGAACGGTTGACCGATGCCAACTTGGTTTGCCCCGTGGGGGGAAAATATCAGCTTGAGGAACGGACCGGCACACTGCCCACGTGGATTTCCACGGCCCTGCCCTCCAACCAAATGCGATTGATTTCGGGCTTATTTACTCCTGCTCCGGCTAGTTACGTGGCCCCAGTATTGAACTGGCTGCGTGGATTGGATGCCGACGTGGCGCTGGATCAGCGCATACTTTCGCTGCATGCGGAAGTGGAAATGCAGAACGGTCCAGTAGGCGGACTGGCATTTCCAGCAGCCAACGGAAGCAATGCCGCAGCGGGAGCCAATGGCAATGCTCAACGCCTACCGACTCCGCCGAAGCCTCGCGGCGAAGAAATTCCACCTCCGCCGCTTCCGCAGCCGAATCCATAATGGCCGACAAGCGGCGGCATTCAAGGAAGAGGCAGTGCTTCTAAGTCGCCAGCGCTTCCCGAGCGGCGGCGATCGTGGCATCAATATCTGCTTCGGTATGCGCTGCCGAAACAAAGAAAGCTTCAAACTGGCTGCACGGCATGTACACGCCGTGGTCGATCAACTTCCAAAAATACTGTGCAAACCGCTTGGTGTCGCAGCGGCTGGCCGTGGGCCAATTGGCAATTGGTTCGCCGCTGAAAAATAGTGTGAGCATGCTGCCGACACGGGCTATGGTGTGTGGAACTTTGGCGGCGGCAGCCGCTTCGTGTAGTCCTTTGGCCAGTCGGGCCGAAAGCTGCTCCAATCGTGGATACGGATTGGTGTCGCGCAGCGTTTTCAACATGGCAATTCCCGCCGCCGTGGCCAACGGATTGCCGCTGAGCGTGCCGGCCTGAAACACTTTGCCAGCCGGCAGCACGTGTTCCATAATGTCCGCCCGGCCGCCGTATGCACCCACAGGCAGGCCGCCGCCGACAATTTTTCCCAGCGTGGTTAAATCGGGCCGAATGCCAAACAGCGACTGCGCTCCACCATACGCCACGCGGAAGCCGGTCATTACTTCGTCAAAAATCAACAGTGAACCGTGCCGCTGCGTCAATTCTCGCAATGCGTGCAAAAAGCCGTCGATGGGCGCCACCACGCCCATGTTGCCCACAACCGGTTCCACGATGACGCCGGCAATCCGTGGGCCATGTTCTTTGAACGCCGCTTCCAAACCCGGCACGTCGTTGTATTGCAGCAGCAGAGTGTCCTTCGCCGTGCCTGCCGTGACGCCCGGCGAGTTCGGCACGCCTAGCGTCGCCGCACTGCTGCCGGCCGCCACCAGCAAACTATCGACGTGGCCATGATAATTGCCGGCGAACTTCACAATCACGTCGCGCCCCGTGAATCCGCGAGCCAGGCGAATGGCGCTCATCGTGGCTTCGGTCCCGGAATTCACCAGCCGTACTTTTTCCACGCTCGGCACCGCCGCGATAATCAGCTCGCACAGTTCGCTTTCCGCTTCCGTGGGAGCGCCAAAACTGGTCCCCTTCTCTGCCGCGGCACGCACTGCTTCAATCACTTGCGGATGTGCGTGGCCCAAAATCAGCGGTCCCCACGAACCGACGTAATCGATGTACCGATTCCCGTCGAGGTCGTACAAATAAGCCCCTTCGCCGCGCTCAAAAAAAATCGGCTCTCCGCCGACTCCGCCAAACGCCCGCGCCGGGCTGTTTACGCCGCCGGGCATCAACCGTTTGGCGCGTTCGAAGGCTGCTTGGCTTTTATCGCGGGGCATCTTTTAATTCTGCGCTAAGATGATTTTCTCTTTGGGTGATAATAGCCGGCGGCTCACAGCCGCCGGTAGGAGCGTCAGTTGTAAATTGACCGACGAATCTCCGATGGTCGTGGTCCACAGGCTACAGGAGAAGCCACCCTGCCGCTTCTTTCGCCCAATACGTGATGATGATGGAAGCGCCGGCTCGCCGAATGGCCGTCAGCATTTCCAGCGCCACCGCTTGCTCGTCGAGCCAGCCATTTTTCGCGGCGGCTTTGGCCATGCTGAACTCGCCCGACACATTGTAAGCCGCTAGCGGCACACCCGGGAACCGTTCCCGCACGTCGCGGATGATATCGAGATATGCCAGCGCCGGTTTAACCATGACGATGTCGGCCCCTTCGGCCAAATCGAGCTCCACTTCACGCAGCGATTGCCCCGAGCTTGCCGAGGGATCCATTTGATATCCACGCCGGTTGCCCGCCTGCGGCGTGCTTTCGGCGGCATCGCGGAAAGGGCCATAAAACGCACTGGCGAATTTGGCGGCGTAGCTCATGATGGGCACGTGCACCATGTTCGCGCCGTCCAAAGCGCGGCGAATGGCGCCGATCATGCCGTCCATCATGCCGCTGGGGGCGACAATATCTGCCCCGGCCTGGGCATGGCTGAGCGCCTGCTTGGCAATCAGCGCCAGCGTGGCATCGTTGTCGACATCCAGCCGGCCGGTTTTTTCGTTCAGCACACCGCAATGGCCATGGTCGGTATACTCGCAAAAACAAACGTCGGTAATCACTAGCAGATTCGGCGCAGCCTGTTTCACCGCCCGAATGGCCTGCTGCACAATGCCGTGGTCGCTGTAGGAATCGCTGCCGGTGGCATCTTTTTTCGCCGGGATGCCAAACAGCAGAATTCCCCCCAGACCTAAATCGGCAATGGCGCGAATTTCTTCTCCCAAGCGGTCAGGCGACCACTGGAAGTGCCCCGGCATGGAGCCGATTTCCTGCTTGATGTTTTGGCCAGCCCGCACAAACAGCGGCAGCACAAAGTTGCCCGGATGCAAACGAGTTTCGCGCACTAGTTCCCGCACCAGCGGATGATACCGCAGCCGCCGCAGCCGGGTGGTGGGAAAGCCGGAGGAGTGTGAATCGTGTTGGGCCATGTTATTCTTATAGTTCAAACCTGTTTGAACCGCAAAGAACGCAAAGAAGAATTTTTATTAGGAAGCCATGAAGTCAGGAAGCCCGGAATAGGCATTGGATAATTCGCATTGAACATACTGGTCAGTATTCGAAATAGTTGCAAATTCTTTTCCTATTCTCCTAGATTCCTGGTTTCCTAATGAAATTGTCTTTGATTTTCTGTGTTCCTTCGCGTTCTTCGCGGTTCATTTTTCCTGCTGGAGTTCCGCTTTCGCTTTCGCCACCGCTTCGGCGGCCCAGGGCCGGTCGCCGTACAATGTGATAATGCTTTGCCAAATTGCGCGGGCTTGCTCGGGCGACGTTTGCCGCAATTGTTCGGCCCGCTTCAAATTGGCGGTAATCAATGCTTGATATTCGGGAATGGATTTGGCTGCTTGGTCACGCAGCTGCTTCAATTCCCAGCGCGCAAATTCCACGGATTGAGCTGTCCGGTCGCTGGAGTCAGTTTCGGCGCCGTACAACTGCACCAAGGCTTGCAACTTGTCGATGGTGCGTTGCGGGTCGATGGTCACGGCGTTCATCGCTTCCAAGTAATCGCGCTCGACGGGGCTTAAACTATCTTCGCCAGTCAGTAAGCGGGCGCGCAACCGAAGCTGACGCTCCTGCCGTTGCAAGTTGATTTCTTCCTGGTAACGCTTCACGTCGGCGGTCCGCTCGTGTTCGGGAAACCGGCTGAGAAAGCTGTTCACGTCGTCTTCTGCATTCGGCAAGCCGCTGCCGTCTCCTTCGCCGGCGGCCGCATCGATGCGGACCAGCAATTTTTCCGCCGACGGGGGACGCGATAAATACCAGACCAAGGCGGCAATCATCGCCAGGCTGAACAACAACAGTCCGATTTGAATGATCGACGAATTACTTTCGCTGGCGCGTTGCAGCACTTCTTGCTGGCGCTCGTCTTCTTCCACCGTAGTGAACCGGCTGGAAGTGATGGCGGTTTGCGATCCAGGCACAGCCGCAGCGGCGGCAACTGAAGCCGCTGGCATCGCAACAGAATTCGAAAGCACCGTTTTACGGGGCGCAGAACCCACGCTGGGGGCCGCACCGGCTACAACTGGAATTGGGCCACCGGCCGCCATGGACGGCGCCGGGGCAATCATGGTGGAGGCATTTGGATCGTACGGCATTGCCGGCGGCGGCGGAGTGCCGGCACGAGTGGCCGATCGCAAATCGCTGCTGGATGGCGACGGAACCGGCGGCGTGCCACTGGTGACTGTCTGATTCGACGGTGGTTGAACGGCGTCGGAGACGGTTTTGTTCCCGGCCAGCTCCAAGTCTTCCTCAAATTGAGGAACCGGCTCTTCGGCGGGGCGTTGACGAATCATCGACAGGCCGTGTTCCATGGCCGCCAATTGCCGGCTCAGGACCAAAGCGTTTGGCGCGCGAGCGGCAGGTTCTTTCGACAACAGGCGATTGATCAATTCTTCCAACTCCGGCGGAATGTCGCTGGCATAACGCGACAAGGGCGGCGCCGGCTCAAACCGCTGCTTGTGCAGCATTTCGGCCAGCGAAGCGGCGCGAAACGGCGGCCGTCCGGCGAGCATGGCGAACATTACCCCGCCCAGGCTATACAAATCGCTGAGCGGCGTAACACGCTCGCCGGTGGCTTGCTCCGGCGACATGTATTCGGCCGTGCCGACTAAGGCGCCATCCATCGTCAAGCGGTTGTTGCCAAACAGCCGGGCGATGCCAAAATCGGTGA
Source organism: Pirellulales bacterium (assembly GCA_035656635.1). NCBI lineage: Bacteria > Pseudomonadati > Planctomycetota > Planctomycetia > Pirellulales > Pirellulales bacterium. The sequence continues at coordinate 27,082 of DASRSD010000168.1, read as the reverse complement.
GCTTGATGTCAGAATCGTCTTCGTTCAACAGCAAATTCGCCGGCTTGATGTCGCGGTGAATGACGCCATGATCGTGCGCATGCCGCAGTGCTTTGGAAAGCTTGACGGCATATTGGACCACTTCGCGCCAGGTAAATCGGCGTCCTTGTTGCAGCTCCTCCTCGACGCTGTGCCCGCGAACCAACTCCATCACGTAATATAGGTATCCTTGTTGCTCGCCGAAGCCGAGCATCCGCACGATGTTAGGATGCTTTAGTTTTTTCAGCGTGTTGATTTCCAGTTCGAACCGTTCGCGGAAGCCTTCTTCGTCGGCCAGGTGCGGATTGAGGACTTTGATGGCGCCGGCCTCGCCGGTTTCGACGTTTTGTCCCTCGAATACGGCGCCCATGCCGCCCCGGCCAAGCCGTTTGCCAATTTTGTACGGTCCCAGGCGATCGAATTGCATGGTTTCAGTGCCGGCGTAGAATGGACGATTCTGCAGATATTTATTGTACCTGGTTTTGCTCGGCTGACATCCGTCGCAACTAACATCCGCGTGAATAGCGTCTCTGTCCACAGTTTGCTTTCGCGGCCAATTAGCTTTGGAGTTTCTGATTTGAGCGAATTTATCACCTTGCCCGCCGATACCAACCAAGCTCGCGGCATCGCTGAATATGCAATCCATTTTGTCCGGGTCAACAAGGATTCAGCCGGCCCTTCCGAGAGGGTTTGGCAAATGCTGGAGCGATTGCACATAGATAGCGTGGCCTGCGGCGTTTCGGCCTTAGCCTGTGGCTGCAATGCACCCACGGTCCTGCGGCAGGAAGCGCTGGAATACCTCGCAGCATCTCAACAACTCTCTTTCCTGGCGGGAGAGGGCTGGGTGAGGGGGAAAACTGCTCACGGCGCAACCTGCTTCGGCTCCCATGTTGCTGTCAAACCGGAAAAGGCTGTCCTCGCCAACTGTTCGGCCGTGCGCGAATGGGATGCCAACGGCACCAACTTTGGTTACGATCCGGCGCGCGGTCACACCGCCGGCGAGTTCGGCCACAACGATTTTTATCCTGTCGCCATTGCCGCGGCCCAGCAGACTGGGCTCGATGGCGCCGCTGCCTTGCGCGGCATGTTGGCGATTGACGAAATTCGTGGCCGTCTGGCCGAAGTGTTTTCGCTGAAAACGTATAAACTCGATCACGTGGTGCACGGGGCAATTGCGTCGGCCGCCGTGTATGGAGCCATGCGGGGGGCCACGGCAGAGCAAATTGAATTGGCCATTGGCTTGGTCGTGGCGCATTACATTCCGTTTCGCGCCATTCGCCACGGCAAACAACTTTCCGATTCCAAGGGAGCTTCCGCCGCCATCAGCGCCGAAGTGGCCGTGCTGAGTGCCCAACGGGCATTGCGAGGTTTTGTCGGGCCCGCCGATGTGTTCTGCAATCCAGAAGCTGTTTTCTGCTTGTTCGAAAAGCCGGCCCGCAATGGAGAAAGCCCGTTTGCATTGGCGTTGGCTACCGGCGGCGATGATTTCGCCGTGCTGGGCATGCACTTCAAATTGGGACTGTACGAACATCAATCGGCCGGCGCCATTCAAGGCTTAATCGACGTTTTATCACGCCAACCACGGCTGCTGGAAAATCCCGAACAGTTGCGCTCGGTGCGCATCAGCATCTACGAGCCGGCATTTCACATTATTGGCGATCCGGCCAAGCGCGATCCCCGCACTCGGCAAAGCGCCGACCATTCGATGGTTTACATTGTCGCCACGCTGCTGCGCAAAGCCTTTGAACAACAGCGCACCGGCTGGAAAGAGTTGATGCTGCTGCCGGCGGATTACGACGAAGCCGCGTTGGTGCATCCGCTGACTCGGCAACTCATGGAAAAAATTGAATTCCGTCACGGCGGTCCGGAGTACGACGCCAAATATCCTGACGGCATTCCCACCACGCTGGAAATCGAACACGCACAACTTGGCAGGCAATCGAGCGGACTGGTGATGTATCCGCTGGGCCATGCGCGAAATAAGGATGCCACCGCACTCGACGACGTGCTGAATTACAAATTTCGCGCTTTGGCATCGCTGGGGGTGGAGCATCCGGAAGAATTGCACGCCCGATTTTCGAACTTGCGGCAAAAAACCGCCACGGAGATCGCCAGTTTGTTCGATTTTCCTATCCGCGGTTTAGCGGATTGACGGGGTTGTGGTGTTGTCCACAGATTCGTGTGTAACGTACAATTAGGTTATTCGCATCATGGGGTTGATTACCGTGCAATTGACGCTCTCGAATCCAAGGCGGCCGGAAATTGAACCCGTCCAGACCGACGCGCTGGTCGACACGGGCGCTGTATACCTGGTCATTCCAGAACGAGTGCAAGCCGACTTGCAGTTGGAAGAGCAAAGCAAAAAGGAAGTCACGCTCGCCGACGGCTCTCGGCGATTGACGGCCTATGTTGGGCCCATTGAAACGCGCTTCAAAAATCGCGTTGCCTACGTCGGCGCTGTCGTGATGGGCGATGAAGTGCTGTTGGGCGCCATTCCGATGGAAGATATGGACCTAATCCTTATACCGCAACAGCGCATCGCCGATGTGAACCCCAACAGCCCGAATGTGGCTTCGGCCAAAGTCAAATAAGCAGGTTCCTGCCCTCGGCATTTGCCTTCTGCTGTTATTTTTTGGCGGAATTCTTGTGTCACACTACTTCGGTCTGCTCAATATTTACAAACCTGCGGGAAAAACTTCGCGTTGGGTGGTCGATCAGGTGCAGCGTTTGGTGAAGCCCGCCAAGGCCGGCCATGCCGGCACTTTGGATCCACTGGCCACGGGCGTGCTCATGGTGTGTGTCGGCCAGGCGACGCGGCTGATCGATTACGTGCAGCAAATGCCCAAGCGCTACCGCGGCACATTTCTCTTGGGGCGCAGCAGCCCGACGGAAGATACCGAAGGCCTGGTCACAGAGTTGCCCAACCCTCCTGTGCCGACCCGGTTAGAAGTGGAAACGGCCGCCGCGAAATTTATCGGCGAGATTGAACAGCGTCCGCCGGCATTTTCCGCGCTGAAAGTATCGGGCCAGCGTGCGTATAAACTGGCCCGGAAAGGACAAACGGTTGAATTGCAGCCTCGGCCGGTCACCATTCACTGGTTGCAAGTAATGGATTACAGCTATCCCGAATTGACGCTGGAATTGCAATGCTCTAGCGGCACTTATGTGCGTTCCTTGGGGCGTGATTTGGCCGAATCGCTGGGTACCGCCGCCATTATGAGCCGATTGAAGCGCACCGCCATTGGAAAATTCCTCGCGGAAGACGCCGTCGAAGCCAGCACACTGACTCAAGATAACTTGGGCCAGCATTTGCTAGCGCCGCAATCGGCGGTAGATCACTTGTCGGCCATCACGCTGGACGAAGCCGAATTACAATCCATCTTCCGCGGCTTGTTCATTGTTCGGCCAGCTTCCGCAACCGAGCCACCCGCGGCGGAGTTTGCCGCGCTTGACGGCTGCGGAAAGCTTGCGGCCATTCTCCACCGACGGCGCGACGGCCTGCTGGGTCCTGTGCGAAATTTTTTGCCCGACTGAGTTTGCAAAAACCGCGGGCTTTTGGCGGCTGCCGGTCGTCAAACTTTTCCTCTTCGGCATAGGCCGATGCCATTGCCGCCGATCTCGCTCACTTCCGCCTCGTCGAAGCCCTGTGTTGCACAGAGAGTGGTAAAATTCCTTGCGGGACTAAAAGCAAACACACTCACCCGGAGCAATTTTCGAGCAGGGATGCAACGGCCAAAAGCCAGCCAGTGACGGAGCGCGATCCCAAACACGGTTCCCCGCCGAATTTGGAAATCATCACCCGCCGGTCCGCGGCCTGATTTTGCAAACGCATCTATGCCCGAAAAACGTAGTCATAAACTTGACGTGGTAGCCGTGGCGCTGTTGGCGGTCGTGTTGTTTTTGACCGTCGCCTTGCTCACGTACCATGCCAGCGACGTCTCCAGTCCTATTCCCACGGGCCAGCTCATTAACGCGCCGCCGGCGGGACATTCCACTTCGGTGGTCGCCCGGCTGGGCAATGCCTGTGGGCGATCGGGGGCTTACGCCGCTGAGCTACTGTATCGACTTCTAGGTTGGGGCGCATTTTTCTTCGTGGGCTCGCTGCTAGTGATCGATGTCTGGCTGCTCTCGCGCCGACCGCTGAACGATTTGGTGCTCCGCGCCTGCGGCTGGCTGATGGCGCTATTGGGCAGTACCACAATGTTGGCGCTGGTAGGGCCGGCCATTTCGCCGGGACCGGTCATTGGGCCGGGCGGTTACTTAGGAGCCGCCGGCCGGGCGCTATTGGAAATTAATTTCGCCGTAACGGGCGCATTCATTCTGACCATTAGCCTGCTCTTGGGTGGGCTGCTGTTGTGTACCGATTATTTGCTCCTTCGCCTGGTGGCAGGGGTGTTGCGTGTGCCGGCCAAGTTCACACTGGTTGCCGCCGGCCAAATGTTAGGCCGCACGTTTACCCTGCCCCGGCGAAAGCAAACGGACCTGGACAATGTAAGCATCGGCGCTGAAGCCGAGCCAGCCGTGGTCATTCGTGGCAAACGGCTAGAAGGCAGCGCCAGCGCCGACGATGAACATGAAGACAAAGAAAAAGAGGAGGTGAGCGAAGATGTAAAAGTGAAATCGAGCAGTGCCGCCAAACCCGTTTCGGGAAAAAATGAGGAACAGGAGGATCACGATGCAGATGAACATTCGGAAGGCGAAGAAGCATCCCAGCCGGGCGCGTCCGCCGCCCCCAGCTTAGGTGCTCGCTTAGCTTCCGCGCTAAAAATTCGCAACCTGGGCAAAAACGAGGACCGCGACGAAGTGCTCAACCAGCTCGACGCCGCGGCCAATCACACCGATGAGGTCATCGATTACGAATTCCCCTCGCTCGATCTGCTGCTTCCCGGCGACAGCGTGCACCTGGAGGAACACGAAAAAGAAGTGCGCCTGAAAGCCAAAATGCTGGAAAAAACGTTCCTGAATTTTGGCTTCAAAGTGAAAGTAGTGGAAATCGAAACCGGCCCCGTCATTGCCCAGTACGAAGTCGAATTGGAAGCCGGACTGCGGCTTTCGAAAATCACCAGCCTGGCCGACGATTTGGCCATCGCCTTGCGCGTTCCCAGCGTGCGCATTGTGGCCCCCATTCCCGGCAAGAACACGGTCGGCATCGAAGTGCCCAACAACGATCGCCAACTGGTGCGCTTGCGGGAGGTGATTGAGGAAACCAACGGCCGCGTCAAAAAAATGCGTATTCCGCTGTATTTGGGAAAAGACGTGGCCGGCAACCCCATGGCGGTCGATTTAGCCACACTGCCGCACTTGCTCATTGCAGGCCGTACCGGCACCGGCAAAAGCGTGTGCTTGAATTCCATCATTGTCTCGATGCTGATGACCCGCAGCCCCAACGATGTGCGCATGCTGATGATCGATCCGAAAATGGTCGAGCTCAGCCCGTACAAAAATCTGCCCCACCTGATGCACCCGGTCGTGACCGACATGCGCAAGGCCGAGGCGATTTTGGCTTGGGCCGTCGAGAAAATGGAAGAACGCTACGCTTTGCTGGCCCGGGCCGGCGTGCGGCACATCAGCGTATACAACCAGTTGGGCGATGAAGAATTAATGGATCGCCTGAAGCCCGAAACCGACGAAGAACGCGCCGCCATTCCGCATCATCTGCCGTACATTGTCATCGTGGCCGACGAAATCGCCGACCTGATGATGACCTCCGCTAAAGAGGTGGAGCAGCACATCATCCGCTTGGCGCAAAAAAGCCGGGCGGTTGGCATCCATTTGGTGCTGGCCACGCAAAAACCAACTGTGGATGTCATCACCGGCCTGATCAAATCGAATTTGCCGGCCCGCATTTGCTTCCAAGTCGCCAGCCGCACGGATAGCCGTGTGGTGTTGGACGAAATGGGCTCGGAAAAACTGTTGGGCAATGGCGATATGCTGTTTCTGCTGCCTGGCACCAGCACCATGTTGCGTGGCCAAGGCACGTATTTGAGCGATGACGAAATCAACCGAGTGCTCGATTGCGTCGGCACCACGCAGCCGCAATTCGTGACCGAATTGGTGCAGCTCAAGCCGGCCGCGGCGGGCGATGGCAATGACGCCGAAAAATTCAAAAACCGCGACGAGCTGTACGAGCAAGCCGTCGACGTGGTCATTCGCGAGGGGCGTGGCAGCGTTTCGCTGTTGCAACGCGCCTTGGGGATTGGTTACGGCCGCGCTGCGCGACTGATTGATTACATGGCCGAAGATGGCATCGTGGGCCAATACAACGGTTCGCAAGCCCGTGAAGTGTTGATGACGCTGGAGCAATGGTCGGCCATCATCAATCCCGGCGAATCCGGCGGCGGCACTCAGCCCGTGGCCGGTAGCACCGGAACTTCCAACACCGTGACTTCGCCCATGCCGGCTGCTCCGGCTTGGACTTCGGCTCCTACAGCGTTGAGCGTGGCTTCGCTCCCCAAGCTCAAGCGCAATCGCATTCTGCCCGACCCCGAGCCAGAAGATGATGATTCACCCCTCTCGCATTCGGAGCACGAATCGATCCATCGCAATGCGGATGACGACGAGGAGGACACTGGAGACGTGGAGGATACTGAAGACGAGGACTACAACGCCGACAATGAAGCGGACGAAGACGAATTCGACGGCGATACGGATGCTGAATTGGAAAACGAAGTCCACGACAAGCTGGAGGACGAGCCCGCTTCTGAAAATTCCACGTCGCGCGCAAACTCCGGTTCTGCGCGAACATCGCTACCCGGCGATCAGCGCGGCCGCTTCTCTGCATAGCTGCCTGCCGCCGGGCTCCTCGGCATGTGGCCGCTCAGCGGAATTCTGGCGAAATACCCCCTCATTAGCTCGGGTCTATTTCCGGCCTTTCCCCACCCGATGGAGGGCGGAAACTCCACCCAAGCGATAAATTCTTTGAAATTCTCACCAAATGCTTGCAGACCCCGCATCCGCCAATAATAATGCGGCTGTATACACACGTGAAATGAGAAGAGAGCAGACGCAAGTTTTCACGCCGGAACGCGAAGAAAACTTGCACGAAGACGGTGAACAGATTGAGGCTGGCATCCTAAGTTTTGCAATTTCAATCGCCCTTAATACTTTCAGCACCGTTTTGTTAAGGAAATCCTGCTCATGAGAAAGTCTACCTTGTTTGCTTCTTGCGCTTCGGCAATTGTCGTTGCCTTTGCCGTATCCGCGACCAACGCCGCCCCCATCATTCTGTACTCCGCTGACTTCAATTCCGACACCGCAGGACATGCTGCGAATTTTAACACGCCAGCGACGAGTTACACCGACACCAATCTTGTCACGGCGTCAACTGCGCAAGACAGTTGGGTGAACTCAAGCGGGCTGGCTACAAATCCGCTAATTGTCTCCGGTAGCGCCACCAACGGCTCGGTCGCAATGGCTGCCAGTGGCGAAGATGATCGCGCCACATTTTCCACGGTGACGGCGGTTCCAGGCACGTCAATGTTTTACCTCTCTGCCGACATTAATCTTTCATCCGTCAGTGCGACGGGAGATTATTTCTTTAACATGGGTGATGGCGGAGCCAGCAACTTCAACAACAAAGTTTTCGCTAAGTCCAGCGGTGCTGGCTATGTTCTTGGCACTTCAGTCAATACCAACGTCGCCAGTGCCTCGTTCGGCTCGACTGTGCTTGCATTCGGAACAACTTACCACATCGTCCAAGAGTACGATTCCCTTATTGGCAGCGGAAATGATACGACCGAGCTCTATCAATATGCTGCCGGCAATACTCAGATTACTCCTAATGGTGGCGACACAATCTACGCCTCAGGTGCCGGCACAGCGAACGATGCCACGCTCGTTGGCGGTGTGTATCTGCGTCAAGGAAGCGGTGGCCCAGTTCTGACGATGATCGACAATATCGTCATTGCAACTAATGTGGTGCCCGAACCTGCGACATTAACGCTCCTCGGCCTTAGTGTAATTGGCTTGATCGGCGTCGCTCGCCGCAAGCGGAGTTGAAAGCCATTGATCGATCAATTTGATTCTCAATTAACCCTCGGTCTTTGGCCGAGGGTTAATTTTTGCACAGAATGCACGCTGTTTGATGATCACAGCACTCATGACATAATTAAAGCTGAGAACTTTTCTTTGTCTTTGATGTATGATGTCGATGTCTCCAGGCCCGCAATCTGTTCCGGTCAGGCTTAACATCTCGAATTTCTGGCGGACGGTCGGATCAAAACAGTGGGGTGTGGCCTTCATCGTTGCGGCCACACTGGTGGCGTATTGGCCGTCGTTAAGCGGTGGGTTCATCCTAGATGATGATCTGCTGCTAACGGACAATCCACTAATTAAAGCTCCCGACGGAATATTTCAATTCTGGTACTCGACCAACCAGCCCGATTATGTTCCTCTGACCAGCAGCACTTTATGGTTAGAGTGGCGGCTGTGGGGGATGCATCCGACAGGCTACCACATCACAAATTTGGTTCTGCACATCATTGCTTGCCTTTCAATTTGGCAGCTATTGCGGCAGCTTTCGATTCCCGGCGCTTTTTTTGCGGCGTTGTTATTTGCCGTCCATCCTGTCAATGTCGAAAGCGTAGCCTGGGTCGAGCAGCGCAAAAACACGCTGTCGCTGGTGCTGTTTCTGTTGTCCCTGCTTTGGTATTTAGTATCGGAACAATCCGCTGAGCCCGCCGATCAAGAGGGCCGGCCTGGCGTAAACCGCTGGTACTGGCTGAGCCTACTGTCGTTTGCCCTAGCGATGTGCAGCAAAGGCTCTGTGGCTATTCTGCCGCTCGTGCTGCTGCTGATCGTGTGGTGGCAGCGTGGTCGAATTACAAAGCAAGACCTGTTACGCAGCGCCCCATTTTTTCTTCTGGCTGCTGCGATAACGCCCATCATCATTTGGTTTGTTACTCACGGTTCCGGAGCAGCGGTTCGCCACGTCACGTTTCTTCAGCGTTTATTAGGGGCCGGTGCAGCCATATGGTTCTACTTATTCAAGGCGCTGCTGCCAACACATCTGCTGTTTGTCTATCCGAATTGGAATATTGAGCCGGCCGATCCGCTGTGGTGGCTGCCTTCCGCTGCTGCTCTAATCGTAACGGCACTGCTTTGGTGGCGACGCAATAGTCGCTTGGGCCGACCCTTGTTCTTCGCTTGGACGTTTTATTGCATCGCGCTGCTGCCAGTGCTTGGATTTACCGATTCCGGTTATGCGAGATTTTCGCTTGTTGCCGATCATTATCAGTACATCGCGCTCATCGCCGTGACATCACTGGCCGCCGCCAGTTGCACCACGTGGCTCAACCATGCACATTCCAGCACCGGCCGGTTCGCGCCTATGGCCACGGCCTCCTTGATAACCGGATGTTTGATGCTGCTCACTTGGCGACAAAGTCGACTTTATGACAGTCCTATTTCTCTGTATGAGGCGGCGCTCGCGGAAAATTCAAATTCCTGGATGCTTCACTATAATTTGGGCATTCCGTTAATTAAGGTGGGCCACCTACAAGATGCAATCGGCCATTTCCAAAGGGCTTTACAGCTGAATCCCGACTATCCAGAGGCTTACCTGAACCTTGGCATTGCATTGGCCGGTGAAGGAAAAATAGCGGAAGCCACAGACCATTTTCAGCACGCGCTACAAATCAAACCCGACTACGCCGAAGCCCACTACAACCTCGCGAACATCTTGGCCCAAACAGGACATCTACCGGAAGCAATTGAGCACTATCAAGAGGCGGTGCGGCTAAAGTCGGACTTTGCTGAAGCTCACAATAATCTCAGCACCGCGCTGTACCAAACAGGAGACATGCTGGAAGCAATGCATCAAGACAAGCAAGCCTTGCAAATCAAGCCCGATTATGCAGAGGCCATGAGCAACCTCGCGAACTGCCTGTTGCAACTGGGCTACTTGGAGGAGGCTGGAGAATACTACCGACAAGCCTTGGCATTGAGTCCTGACTTTTATGACGCCCACTTCAACTTGGGTTTGGTGCTCCTTAAAACACGGCGGCCACAGGAAGCAATTAAACATTTTGAGCAAGCGTTGCACAGCAATCCAGATGATCTCGATGTCTGCACCAATCTGATAAATGCCTACGCCCTTGCGAATCGCCCGCAAGATGCCATTTCGACGGCGCTCAAGTCAATCGTTTTGGCGCGCGCCCATGGTCAGGCCGCGCTCGCCCAGCAAATTGAAGCCGCGTTGGAACAATATCGCGCCCAGCAAGCCGCGAAACAAAATTTTTCTCCTGCCGGCAGGATTCCTTAACTATCGTTGTAAATTTTTTCCCCTTTAATTGCCGCCAGCAGCTGGGCCGTGTGTCGCCCGGCCACTGCGCTTCCCAAACCCACACGATAGTGTTCAAGCTTCTGAAGCCATGTCCAGACGATCGAAACCAACAAGCCGTGCATTGCAGAAGAACAAGGCGCCGTCGAACCCGCATGTCGGGCCAGCGCCGTAGCGGCGGAGGCCAGAGGGGGCTGGATGCTTCGGTCAACCACCGCTCGAACACTGCTGGGAACGCTCGTCATTATTGCCGCGGCAATTGCGTATCTGCCGGCGCTCCACGGGCAGTTTATTTTGGACGACGATTTACTGGTGACGGAAAATCACGTCGTTCAAGCGCCTGACGGGCTGTATCGAATTTGGTTTACCTCGCAAGTGCCCGACTATTGGCCGATCACCAACTCTTCCTTTTGGCTCCAGTGGCGGCTGTGGGGAATGAATCCGACGGGTTATCACGTCACGAACGTGGTTTTGCATATTCTCAATTCGCTGTTGCTGTGGGCAATTCTGCGTAAGCTGCAAATTCCCGGCGCATTTTTGGCGGCCGCGTTGTTCGCTTTTCATCCGGTGAATGTGGAATCGGTGGCTTGGATTGCCCAGCGAAAAAATGTGCTCTCGATGCTGTTTTTTCTGCTAAGCCTGGGCTGCTATCTGCAATTTCAAAGGGCTCTGCCGGCCGAAGGTGGCGAATTGCCCGCCGCGACGCACCGGCCGCGAAAAAAACGCTGGTACGCTTTGAGTTTGATCGCTTTCCTGCTGGCCATGCTTAGCAAAGGGTCCGTGGCGGTCCTACCGCCGCTGCTGTTGCTCATTACCTGGTGGCGCGCCGGAAAAATTACCAAGCGTGATCTGTTTCAAACCGCGCCATTTTTTCTGTTGGCAATTGTACTCAGCCTGGTCGACATTTGGTTTCAGGGGCATGGCAGCGGCGCGGCAATTCGCTCTGCGGGAGGAGAGGAACGTTTGCTGGGAGCCGCAGCCGTCGTGTGGTTTTATCTGGAAAAAGCCCTGGCCCCCTTTGGCCTGACGTTTGTTTACCCGCCGTGGAATATCGACACCGCGGATTGGCGGTGGTGGATTCCGCTGACTTCCGCCTTGGCGGTTACGGCGGCACTGTGGTTGCTGCGCAATTCGCGGCAGGCGTATTGGGCGCGGCCGCTGCTGTTTTTTTGGTGTTTTTTCTGCATCGCGCTGGTGCCGGTGATGGGATTCATCGACGTAGGCTACATGCAATATTCGCTTGTTGCCGATCATTACCAGTACATTGCGCTGATTGGAGTGGTCGCGCTCGTGGCCGCCGGCTGGAGTATTTTGCAGCGAACGCGCATCGGATGGGCCAAATCCGCCGCCGCAATAAGCGCGGGGCTTGTTCTCGTTGGGCTGGCCATTTTGACCTGGAAGCAAAGCGGCCTCTATGCTGGCCCCATTCCGCTTTATGAAGATACTCTACGGAAAAATCCAGACTGCTGGCTCGTCCAAAATAATTTGGGGGTAGCGCTGTCGGAAAACAACCAAGCGGGTGCCGCGCTTGCACATCTGGAGCAAGCTTCGCAAATCAATCCCAATTCTGCCGACGCACTGGCCCGCAATAATCTGGGCGTAGCGCTAACCGAAAGCGGCGACTTAGAACAAGCCCTGGAGCTTTTTCACCGCGTGTTACAGATGAAGCCTGATTATCCCGACGCCGAAGATGGCCTGGGCATGGCGCTGTACAAAGCCGGTCAAATTCAAGAGGCCCTCGCGCATGTCCAGCGCGCCGTGCGTTTAGAGCCCAACAACTTCAAAGCGAATTGCAATCTGGCGCTGCTGCTGGCCAAGGCGGGGCAAATTCCCGAAGCGCTCGCGCAATCGGAAATGGTAATTCACATGAATCCATACTCTGCGAAAGCGCATAACAATATTGGAATTGTCTTGGCCGAGGCCGGCCGTCTGGACGAAGCGCTCGACCATTTTTCCCAGGCCGTTCAACTTAACCCGGACGATGCAGCGGCCTATTACAATTTTGGCAGCGCGCTGGCCAAGGCCAGGCGACCCCAAGAGGCTGTACAGCGCTTGCAAGAATCACTAAAACTCAAGCCCGACTATACTGAAGCTTGGGCCAATTTAGCCGCCGCATACGCCGCCGCTGGCCAAACCGCCGAAGGCATTGCCGCCGCCCAGAAAGCGTTGGCCTTGGCCCGTGCGCACAACCAAACACAATTAGCCGAGCAAATTGAAAAATGGCTGCAGCGAACGCAGTCGTCTGATAACTCTTCCCAGAACTCACCTTCGCAGCCCCGTGTGATGGCTCCCGCACGTTAACGTGCCCCGCAATTTCCGATGATGCTTTTGTCTCCCCCAGCCAACGGTGTCGGCGCTGATTCAATTGAAGGTGCGCAAACACCCAAAATGCATCAGGCGTGGTTTTGGCTGGGCGTGGCCGCAATTATCGTGAGCTCATTCCTCGCTTATTGGCCGGCCATCCATGGAAAATTCATCTGGGACGATGAAATGCTGGTCGACAATAACGTGCTGCTCCGCGCTCCCGACGGCCTTCTGCGAATGTGGTTTTCGACCGAGCCGGCCGATTACTGGCCCATGACCAATAGCAGCTTCTGGCTGGAGTGGCAGTTGTGGAACGCGAACCCCACCGGTTACCACATCACGAACCTGTTGTTGCACATCGCCTCCGCCTTCCTTTTATGGGCGATCCTGAAAAAGCTGTCGCTTCCCGGCGCGTTTCTAGCGGCATTATTGTTTGCCGTGCATCCGTTGAATGTGGAATCGGTGGCCTGGATTTCGCAGCGCAAAAACACGCTGTCGATGTTCTTTTATTTGCTGTCGATTTTGTCTTACGTGCAGGCGGAGCTTGCGCCGCGGCCGGAAAATCGAACCTGGCTTCCCGGCGTCAACCGCTGGTACTGGCTCAGTCTGGCCGCGTTTCTGCTGGCGATGTTAAGCAAAGGCGCCGTCGCCATTTTGCCGTTGTTGCTCCTGCTGCTGGTGTGGTGGATGCGCAAGCGAATCACTCGGGCCGATGTACTCCGCACGGTTCCGTTTTTTCTCATCGCCGCCGTACTCACGGTCGTGAACATTTGGTTCCAGACACACGGCGTGCACGAAGTGATTCGCAATGTCACGCCTACAGAGCGCGTGCTCGGCGCCGGCGCGGTGGTTTGGTTCTACCTGTTCAAATCGCTGTTGCCCATCGACCTGATGTTTGTTTACCCACAGTGGCACGTTCAGGCCAATGCTTGGGTGTGGTGGCTGCCGCTGTGCGCCGCGTTCTTGGTGACCGCAGTCTTATGGTGGCAACGAAATACGCGCTGGGGGCGACCCCTGTTTTTCGTGTGGATGTTCTTCTGCGTGGCGCTGGTGCCGGTGATGGGCTTCACCGACGTGTACTATATGAAGACTTCGCTCGTGGCCGATCACTATGCTTATTTTGCGCTGCCGGCCGTCGTCGCCCTGGTGGCGGCCGCATTCAGCCTGGCAATTTATCACCTGCGTGGAGCGTTCCAGATGGCGATGCTGGCGCTTCCGATCCTAGTCGTGGCCCTGTTCACCGCCGCCAGTTTTCAACAAAGCCGCATTTACAGCGATCCCACCACGTTGTATCTGGCCACGCTGGAAAAAAATCCCGCCTGCTCTTGGGCCTACAACAACCTGGGCGTCGAGCAAGACAAGCTCGGGCAAACTCAAAATGCCATTTCGTATTTCAAGCAAGCGCTCAATATCGAGCCAGAATATCCCGAAGCCCTCAATAATTTAGGCGCCGATTTATTCGCCACCGGGCGTCCCCAAGAAGCCATCGAGCTGTATCGGCACGCGCTGCAAATCAAGTCCGACTTTCCCGCCGCCGAAACCAATTGGGGCAATGCCCTCCTCGCGCTGGGGCACCCGCTGGAAGCGATCGAACATTTTCAGCATGCCATTGAGCTCCACTCGGATTACGCCCTGGCTTATTACAATTTGGCCAACGCATTCTTGGGCTTGAACCAACTGGATCAGGCGATCGAAAATTATCAGCGTGCGATTCGGCTCTACCCGGAATATACCGATGCCCACTATAACCTGGGGCTGGCTTACCTGCGTGCCGGCCGCCCCGGCGATGCGGTTACTCAATTCGAAAATGCGTTGCGGCTGAATCCAGCGTCGGGGCGCACCCATTTCAATTTGGCCGTGGCCTTGGAAAATCTGAACCGGCGTTCGGAGGCAGTAGCGGAATATCGCCAGGCATTGCAGGCGGCACGCAACGAAAAGCAATTCGAGGTGGCCGATCAAATCGAAAAAATACTGGCCAAATTTCCGTCGGAGCAACCCGATCAACCAAAGCAAATCGTTCCGAAAAATTCCTTGCCGCAAGCCATCCCGTCCAGTCCGCAGTAACTATAGGAAACGGTTGCGTGCCCCGGCATAAAAAGAAATCTGCCCAACAGAAATCACCCGCGCCGGCGGCTGCCACCACGACCCAAGCGCTTGCGGCAGCCGATTTGGCCTTGGAGCATGGTCGCCGTTTGGGCCAAAGCGCGTTTGTGAAAAAGTTCGAGAAGTGGCTTTCAGATTATCAGCGTCTATTGCGGGATTCACCGCTTCTGCCGGTAAATCCCGAACAAAACACCGCCCTGCCGCCGGCTTCGTCGCCTAATTTCAAAAAAATGTAGTGGCGATGGGTGGCCGGGGTCGAGGCCGCCGAGCCCCCGGAATCCAATCCGCTGGGGGCTCACTTCGTTCGACCCCAGCCACCCAATAAGCACGACCGCCGCCGGCCGTCCGTTGACAGAAGCCGGTGGCAAAGATATGGTTGGTAAAGAGCAATCCAAACGGCCCTACAGTTTTCCGAGCCTGATGATCCACGTCGCACAAAGCATCGAAAGTTTCGTTGCCCGGCGGTCGAGCCTGTCGGTGATCGTAGGCATTATTATTCGGGAGGTGCGGCCGTAAGGGCTTCGCATAAGCGAACACATTTCAGCCCTGCGGTCGGACCAACCGGCCGCAGGGTTTTTTGTTGAATGGGGAATGCCGAATGCGGAATGGGGAATGACAAAACAAACGATTTGCTCATCCCCCACTCCCAATTTGTTCATTCATCATTCCCCATTCCACATTCCCCATTTGATCACCACTCACCACTCACGCACCATGCCCCGCATCCAAATCTACGACACCACGCTTCGCGACGGCAGCCAAGGCGAAGGCGTTAACTTTTCGCTGCAAGATAAGCTGCTGATCACCCAGCGGTTGGACGAGCTGGGCTTCGATTTTGTCGAAGGAGGCTATCCCCTTTCCAACGAAAAAGACGCCCAGTTTTTCCAGCGCGTTCAGCAACTCAAACTGCAGCACGCCCAGGTGTGTGCTTTTGGCATGACGCGCCGCAAAGGGGTCAAGCCGGAGCAAGACCCAGGCATGAAGGCGCTGCTGGAATCGGGCGCGAAAACCATCACCCTTGTCGGCAAAACATCGGCTTTTCACGTAACCGAAGTGCTGCGCGTTTCGCTGGAAGAAAACCTGGCGATGATTGGCGAAACCATAAAATATTTGTGCGACTGTGGCCGGCAAGTCATTTACGATGCCGAGCATTTTTTCGACGGCTGGAGGCTCGATTCGAATTATGCCGCCCAAACCGTGCGCGCCGCCGCCGAAGCCGGCGCGAAATTGGTTGTGCTGTGCGATACCAACGGCGGCAGCATGCCAGAGGAAGTTGCTGAGTTCACGAAAGCCGCCCAAGCGGCGCTTCCTGTGCCGGTGGGCATTCACACCCATAACGATTGCGATTTAGCCGTGGCCAACTCGCTGGCCGCGGTGGCCGCCGGAGCGGTGCAAGTGCAAGGCACCATCAACGGCGTCGGCGAGCGCTGCGGCAATGCCGATTTGATTTCGGTCTGCGCGAATTTGGCCGTCAAGAAAACCGGTTACGAAGTGCTGTGCCCCGGCGGCGCGCAGCGGCTCACGGAGCTTTCGCGCTATGTGTATGACCTGGCCAATATGAACTATCGTTCCAACCAGGCATTTGTCGGCCACAGCGCTTTCGCCCACAAAGGGGGCATGCACGTGCACGCCGTCGCCCGGGTGACCAACAGCTACGAGCACATTGCGCCAGAGCAAGTCGGCAACGAACGGCGCATTTTGGTGAGTGAGCTGTCGGGCCGCTCGAACATTGTGGCCATGACCACCAAGCACAATTTGCAGGATAACCGCGAATTGATGGACCGCATTCTAGCGCAAGTAGTGTCGCTGGAAAACCAGGGCTATCAATTCGAAGCGGCCGAAGCGTCGTTCGATTTGTTAGTCCGCCGAGTCGCCGGCACCTTCCGCCCACACTTTGATACGCTGAAATATCACGTTTCGGTGGAGCGCAACGATGCCGCACTCTCCATTCCCCATTCCCCATTCCCCAATTCCGATCGGCCCGTCCCCCCACACACCGAAGCCACCGTGAAACTTCGCGTGGCCGATAAAATTCGCCATGAAGTGGCCGAAGGAGACGGCCCGGTGAATGCCCTGGATGCGGCCCTGCGAAAAGCGCTGAACGGTTCCTTCCCTAACCTGCGCGAAATGAGCCTTGTCGATTACAAGGTTCGCGTCATCAATAGCGAAGCGGGCACCGCCGCCGGCGTGCGCGTGACCATTGAAAGCCGCGATGAGAAAGACATGTGGGGCACCATCGGCGTGAGCGAAAACATTATTGAAGCCAGTTGGAAGGCGCTGGTCGATGCCATCGAGTACAAATTGTGCAAAGATGAGCAACCCAGCACGGCACACGGGAATGTGGCGAGTGCAACGCGGTAGTGCTTAGCCGCAACCGAGCTTGTTTAGCCGCGAGGCGCCCGCCGAGCGCTTGACGCGTGTCGCCAAGGCTCGACAGCTTATCGCATGATCGTGGCCCAGATTTTCACTAGAAATTGGGCCACGGTTTTTGTTATGGTGTATCGACGCTGGATTTGAGCACCTATTCAGCAACGCAGCGGCTTGCCGACCGGCCGCTGCCAACTCCATTGCAACATGGACCAGGCCGGCGCGAAAAAACCATCAACAATGCACACTTTGGGATGGAAACTCGAATCGTTTTGTCATGGGCCGCACCAGGCAGTGCCGGGAATTGCTGCCGGCTCGCTACGGTGCTGCCGACAAAACACTGCCGTTCTGTCACGAAATAAAATCCGGATACAACTGACACTCACCTTCTCGATGGACCAATGAGCACCACCGCCCCAGCCACTGCCGACCTTCCCAAGCAGTACGATCACGCTGCCGCGCAAGACCGGTGGTACGCCTTCTGGGAATCGCGAGGTTACTTCAACAGCGACCCGCCGACTGCTCATAAAGCCGGCGATGGTATCGCCGGTGCCGCCGCATCTTCTCCCTCTCCCTCGACGGGAGAGGGCCGGGGCGAGGGTGCCGTCAAGCCAAACGGCAAGCCCTTCACCATTGTCATTCCGCCTCCCAATGTCACCGGTGCGCTGCATTTGGGCCACGCCCTAAACAACACGCTGCAAGACATCGTCATCCGCACGAAGCGAATGCAAGGCTACAACACGCTGTGGATGCCCGGCACCGATCATGCCGGAATTGCCACGCAGGCCGTGGTCGAAAAGCGGTTGCGCGAAGAAGAAGGACTGGACCGTCACAAGCTCGGCCGTGAGGAATTGGTCAAACGTATTTGGCAGTGGAAAACCCAGTACGAAGCCCGCATTCTCGGCCAGCTCAAGCAAATGGGCTGCAGTTGCGATTGGCGGCGGACACGCTTCACGCTGGATGAAATGTGCGCCCGGGCCGTGCGGCACACGTTCTTCCACATGTTCAAAGATAGGCTGATTTTCCGCGGCAAACGGTTGGTGAATTGGGACACGTTTCTGCAAACCGCCGTGGCCGACGACGAAGTGTATCATGACACCGTGAAGGGGCACTTCTGGCACATTCGCTACCCTGTGATCGGCGCAGATAAATCCCAGGGGGAGCCCGAGTTTGTCACCATCGCTACCACGCGCCCCGAAACCATGCTGGGCGATACCGCCGTGGCCGTGCATCCCGATCCGGCGGCGGCACTGGATAAAGTGGAGCGTGAATTGCGCGAGAAACTGGACGCAGCGTCGGCGAAGGAAAAAGCCACGATCCAAGCGGAAATCGATTCGCTTAGCCATCGCCGCCAGGCGATATTGCCCGGGCTGCTCAAACTGCGCGACATGGCTCAGGCCGGCCGCAAGTTGATGTTGCCGCTGGCGAACCGTGAAATTCCGCTCATCGTCGATCAATGGGCCAAGCCAGAACTCGGCTCCGGCTGCGTGAAAATCACCCCGGCCCACGATGAAAACGACTATCAAGTTTGGCAGCGGCACAAGGAAATTGGCGCCATTAACATCATGACGCCCGAAGGGACGCTCAACGACGCCGTGCCGGAAAAATATCGCGGCCTGAAAATGCACACCAAAGGGCGCGAAGCCGTCATTGCTGATTTGATAGCGATTGGTTTGCACAATCCGGAAACCGATCGGGAAGATCGTGAGATTGACTTGGCCCATTCCGACCGCTCGAAGACGCCGATCGAGCCGTACTTGGCCGATCAATGGTTCGTCCGCATGGGCGACAACCCCGACGGCACCCCCGGCCTGGCCCAGAAATGTATGGACGCCGTTTCTGACTATAAAACCGCGACCGTTGGTCGCGCTGCTGAACCCTCTCCCTCGGGGAGAGGGCAGGGTGAGGGGGCCGCCGGAAAAATCAAAATCACCCCCGCCCGTTATGCCAAAAGTTATCTCGACTGGCTGGGCGAAAAGCGTGACTGGTGCATCGGCCGCCAACTCTGGTGGGGCCACCGAGTGCCGGTGTGGATCCGTGAAATGAAAGTTAGCGAACTCTTTGACAGTGAAGACCCACGCACTTACTGTTTGTTTGAGCAAACCTTTGTGGAATCAGTTGTATCTGTAGAAGAACTGGGTGGCACGCGACGTTGGCATGACATCGAAGTCAACATGCCTGGTAGTGTCGAATTCAGGCAACTTCAGGAGACCTATGATAAGGAAGGTGACTTCGATGTCCGCGTGTATATCTGCCCTCGACCATATTTGCCGTTGACTATTGAGCAACGACGCGAATTCGCAGATTCCGCTAATGACGCTCGTGTTCGCTCTCACGACGATCCACTCGAACAAGATCGTGTTCAGCGTTTTGCCGAAGATGCTGGCTTCGTCCAAGACCCCGACGTTCTCGACACCTGGTTCAGCTCGGCTCTCTGGCCCATGAGCACCCTCGGTTGGCCGGGGCCGGCGCTGGCAGATCAACCTCAGGGACCGGCCAATCCGGAGTGGAACGATCAAAAATATTACTATCCCACGAGTGTGCTCATTACCAGTCGCGACATCATCACGTTGTGGGTCGCCCGCATGGTGCTGACCGGCTTGTACAACGTGGGAGAAATTCCGTTTCACGATGTGTATATTCACCCCAAAATTTTGGACGGCTACGGCGAGACCATGTCCAAAAGCAAGGGGAACGGCGTCGACCCGATCGACATCATCACCAAGTTCGGCGCCGATGCTTTGCGGTTCGGCCTGGCGTACATGGCCACGGAAACGCAAGATGTGCGGATGCCGGTGGAATTTGAATGCCCACACTGCCAAAAGCTAGTGGAGCAAACCCAGAAGAACCGCACACAGCCGCGGATCGATTGCCCGCATTGTAAGCAACCGTTTTCGACGCAGTGGGCCGCCAAGGCGGAAGATGCGGCGTTGCCCCGCGCCGCCGTGGTGAGCGAACGGTTCGAGCTGGGTCGCAATTTTTGCAATAAGTTGTGGAACGCTGCTCGATTTGCGCTGTTGAATTTGGAAGGGTATGCCGCAGGTCCGGTCGCCATCGACAAGTTGACGGTTGAAGATCAATGGATTTTGAGCCGGCTTCCGACCGTGACATCACAAGTTTCCGAGGCGCTGGATCAATACAAATTTGCTGATGCAGCGCGCCTGCTGTACGATTTCGCTTGGGACGAGTTTTGCAGCTTCTATTTGGAAATGAGCAAGTCACGGTTACAGAACGAAAGCACCCGGTCCACGGCCCAACGGATTTTAGCGCACACGTTGGATGTTATTTTGCGGCTATTGCACCCCATGACGCCGTTTATTACCGAGGACGTTTGGCAACGATTGAATGCAGCAGCGCCCATGCGTGGGCTCACCAAACCGCAAGCAGCAGCGGAAAGCGTGATGATTGCACCGTGGCCGCTAGCGGATTTATCGCTGGTGAACGAAGAAATTGAGGCGCGGTTTGCACGGTTTCAGGAAGTTCTGGGCGGTTTGCGGGAAATGCGCGCCAGGCAGGGAATTGCTCCGAAAACGACCATCCACTTTGCCGCCAAGTGCGATATCGCCACCAGCAAATTACTTGAGCCCATGCGGGCGTATTTTGAAACCATGGCTGGGGCCGTACTGACCGAAATTGGTTCCAGCGTGGCTGTACCGCCATTATCCGCAAATTTCACGGCCACCGGAATTGAGGTGTTTGTCGATTTGGCCGAACACATTGATGTTGCTGCGGAAATTGCTCGTCAGCAGAAAGAAAAAGCAAAGCAAGAGCAGATGATTGCGGCGAAGGAAAGGCAACTTGCCAACGAAGCATTTGTGAGCCGCGCACCGCCTGCAGTGATTGCCAAGGAACGAACGGCTCTGGACGAACTGAAAGCCACCAGAGTCTCAACAGAAGCCACGTTGGCCATGTTACAAGCCAAGAAAAAATAGCAGATTCTGCAAGCCACTGGATTGCCAACTGCACGCCATTTTATAATTGGGAGGTATCGCACGGAGTGACCGTTGTCGTTCGCCGCCAGGTGCGTAATCATTCGTAAAGGATTGAGCTATGCCAGTGCAGATGGAATTGTCGCGGATCATCATCAGCGAAATCAACGACCAACAGGTGATTTATCTGAAGGAGGTTGATGGCGATCGGACATTCCCGATTCTCATTGGCATTTTTGAAGCCACGAGTATCGATCGCCGCGTAAAGCAATTTCATTCCCCTCGGCCGCTTACGCACGATCTGCTAGTGAACATTATCGATCAACTCGGCGGTGAATTGCAGGACGTGGTGATTAGCGAATTGAAGGAACACACGTATTACGCGTTGCTCCGAGTGCGAAAGGAAGGCGAATTGATTGAAATCGACGCCCGACCGTCCGATGCCATTGCCGTAGCGGTGACCGCCGATCCGGCGCTGCCGATTTACGTGGCCGAAGAGGTGCTGAACGATGTATTGGGAGAATAATCCATAGTAAGCATACCTCATCGTAACGCCGTGCAAACACGTTACGAATTGCTCTTACCCGGTTTTATCTCGTTCCGAAAGTTGTTTGAAGGCAAGCTAACGCACGTTGTCCCACGGCACCGTCAACCAGCACATTCACCCGTACTTCGCTGGTGCTCATCAAATCGAGATTGATACCGGCATCTGAAAGCGATTTAAACAAACCCAGCGCCACTCCGGAATGGCTGCGCATACCGATTCCTTGCACGGAAATCTTGTCGATCTTGGGGGAACTGCTCACGCTCCCGCAACCGCATTGTGAAGCCACACTCTGGGCAATGGCCGCACTCCGCTGCAAATCGGCTTCGGGAACCGTAAACGTGAGGTTGGCTTTCCCGGCCCGACTATAACTCTGGACAATCATATCTACAAAAATGCTCGCTGCGGCGATTTCTTTGAACAAAGCCGCCGCTGTACCGGGGCGATCTGGAACGGCTTCGATTGACACGCGGGCCTGTTTTTCATCGAGTGTGATTTCGTCGATGGTCAAATCTTCCATCCCTTGCAATTCACGGACGATGTCCAGTGCGGTCGAAAGCAAGGCATGGGCGCCAGAATCGCCAGGGCCGCCATTAGCAGGTTCTTTGTTCAAACCAAATGCGGCATGAACGGCGCGTAATGCCGGCAAGGCCTGCTCGCGAGCAATCAGCACGCTAATTTTAATTTCACTGGTGGTGATGGTCTCAATATTGATGCCGGCTTCGCCCAGGGCATTGAACATTTTTTGGGCAACGCCGGTTTGTCGCGCCATACCGAGGCCGACGACCGAAAGTTTGGCGACGTCGTCGTCGTGACTCACGTTGGCCCCGCCCAGTTCCACGGCGGCTTCTTTGGCAATCTCCAGTGTTTGGGCTAAATCGTTCCGCGGCACGGTGAATGAAATGTCGGCTTTGCCGCCGGCGCTTACGTTTTGCACGATCATATCGACGGCAATGTGGCGCTGGGCCAACTGCGAGAAAATCGCATGGCTGATTCCAGGCCGGTCAGGCACCGCTTCCATCGTAACTCGCGCTTCATCCTTGACTAGGGCGGCGCCGCTGACAGGCTGTTTGGTTGATTCCGATTCGGCCACGATCATCGTGCCCGGCACATCGCTAAAGCTGCTGCGCACATGAATTGGAACGTTGAATTTCTTGGCGAACTCAATCGAGCGGCTGTGCATGACCGCCGCGCCCAAGCTGGCCAGTTCCAGCATTTCGTCGTAACTGATGCGCTTTAACCGACGTGCTTCGGGAAGCTGCCGTGGATCGGTGGTATAAACGCCGTCCACGTCGGTATAAATTTCACAGGCATCGGCTCGCAGCACGGCGGCCAAAGCCACGGCGGTGGTGTCGCTGCCGCCGCGGCCGAGCGTAGTAATGTTGAAGTTTTCATCAATTCCCTGGAAGCCGGCCGCAATGACGATGTTTCCCTCATCCAGCAGTTGCCGCATGCGATCGGTCGAAATGGAATGAATGCGGGCTTTGGTGTGTGTGCTATCGGTTCGAATTCCGATCTGTGCTCCCGTCAGGCTAACAGCTTTCGAGCCGAGCGATTGAATCGCCATGGCCATCAACGCCACGCTGACTTGCTCGCCGGTTGAAAGCAGCATGTCCATTTCGCGCGCGCTGGGTCGATCGGTAATCTGACCGGCTAGGTCGACCAGGTGATCGGTCTGATGCCCCATCGCGCTAACGACCATCACCACTTGATTTCCTTGCTGTTGCGTGCGAATGGCCTTTCTAGCCGCCGCCAGAATTTTCTGGCTATCGGCTACGCTGGTGCCGCCAAATTTTTGAACTACAATGCGCATTGATGTAAATTTGGATTGGAATGCAAATGACGAATGTGTTAGTCAAAAAACCACTAATTTGCTGGTCGGCCGAGGAAATGCCCCATCAATCGCCAGCCTTCTTTGAATGCTAATTTCGATTCGCCGGCCGCTATTTCATCATAGGTCGCAGCACTGTCGGGCTGAATGCCGGCGCCGGCCATCGCCACGGGCACAAAGCCGTGACTGTGGGTTTTCAAACGGATGGGCGTGGGATGATCGGGAGAAATCAAAATGCGGTAATCGCCTTGCTTTTTGAGCGCCGCATGCAGCGGGGCGACAATGTGTTGGTCGATCTGCTCCAGTGCCTTGATTTTTTCAGTCGTGTTGCCCATGTGCGAAGCTTCATCGGTCGCTTCCACATGCACGCAAATGACGTCGGTGCGGGATAACGCTTCGATCGCGTATCGCCCCTTGGCAGCGTAATCGGTATCAATGTAACCGGTTGCGCCGGGCACTTCGATTCGCTGCCAGCCGATCAGCGCCGCCAATCCGCGCAGCAAATCGACGGCGGTAATCATCGTGCCTCGCACGCCGTACACTTTTTCAAAGGGAGACAATCGCGGCGTGCGGCCCAAACCCCACAACCAAATGTTTGTGGCCGCTGGGTGGCCTTGGGCACGGCGAACTTTATTCACCGGATGATCGGCAAACAAATTCACGCTATCCGACATCAAGTGATTCAGCAAGTCGCTTCCCGGTCCGCGCGGATAATCATCAAGGACCGTCTTATCCGTCAAGTCATGCGGCGGTGTAGCGCGGGTATCTTGGGAAAACGGCGCTGCTTTCTTCGCACCGCGAAAAACAAGCAAGTTGCGGTAACTTACCCCGGGATAGAATTGCAGCTGTTCATTCCCGAGCTTTTCCTGCGCGGTGGCGAGCAATTGCTTTGCTTCGTCGGTGGAAATATGGCCGGCGGTAAAATCCAGCATGATTTGATTTTCAACCGTCACCAAATTGCAGCGAATGGCCCAGTCTTCCGGACCCAATTCAATTCCTTGCGCCGCGGCCTCAAGTGGTGCACGCCCGGTGAAATGCTCCAAGGGGTTGTAGCCCAACAAACTTAAGCAGGCCACGTCGGAACTAGCGGGGAGCGATGGCGGCACATTATTCGAGCGCGCCACAATCCCCGCCTGCACCACGGCATCCATCGCCGGGGTGTGGGCCGCCTGCAATGGCGTTTTTCCGCCCAGCGAATCTTGCGGCTCATCAGCCGCCCCGTCGGGAATAATGATGGCGTATTTCACGGGCGTTCCAGGGCTAGGGATGGCATTTCAAAAGTCGGATAAACCATTTTGTCCCGGATTTTTTTTCGCGGGACAAAAATCGCAACGGAATCGAAATTTCTCGGTAAAACCGGTTCAAAGGCGATGAAATTTGTCATCAACGAGTTCATTGTTGGCCATTTATTGATGCGGCGATTGATGCGGTTGATAGCGCCCAATGCAAATGTTTGTGCGGGGCCGTCGCCTAATTTGATTTTGGGTAGCTGGAGTCGAACGAAGTAAGCCCCCAGCGCCTTGAAATTCCGGGGGCTCGGCAGCCTCGACCACGGCCACCCACGGATTCTGATTCAAATTGGGCGACTACCCTGTGTGGGCGGGGCAACCCACTCCACACATTAGGTACGCTCAGATTAGCACATCGGTGGCCCTAAGGGCAGGCAGTTTTTAGGCCACTGGCCGTGGTGCAAACGGCATAGAATCACGGACCGAAACGGAAACTCACTTCGCGTCCGCCAGGCCCGGCACGGTTGCCATCGTGGGCCCGCGCAGCAAATTATCGTGCACTAACAGTTTCGCGCCGCTGACAAAGTAATCATGAAAATCGGCCACGACCAGGTTGAAGCACACGGCCTCATCGCTCGGCTCCGCGCTGTCAATCTGCATCATGCCTCGCGCCGTGTGCAACCATTGGCCCGCTTTTAGTTCCTTGGCCATTTGCCAGCCGATGCCAGATACCCAAAACGGATGCCCGCGCGTCGAGCGAATGACCGTCTCGCCCAATTTCGTTTCGATGAGCGCACTTGGCGGGCGAATCGTCGTGCCAATCACCGGCTTGTACGCCAGTTCGCTGGTTCTCGAATCTTGCGCCAGCACCAGCTCGCCGACTTTAATGTTTTCAATCTGCATCGGCCCACTCATCGTCCACACCGGCGTGCCAGCAGGAAAGCACGATACTGCCCGGCGAACGGTAACCGAACTAATATTATCAGGCTTTTGGGGCGGCTCATAAAACTCGTTGCTTTCTAACCACCAAGACCACCAGGCAGTCGGATCACTTCCTAGTTGTTGCCCAGTTGTTTGCTCCAGCACGTCGGCCAGAACCGAATTGAATTCTTCCGCGTGCTGATTGATATGTTCGATTTTGTTGATCGTGTTACCAACCGCTCTTTCTCTCGACAAACCCGATGTGGCTTGTCCCACCAAGCTCGTTTTGTTTTCATAGGTAACAAGTAAATCATTCCGATCAGGCTCTTCTTGGTAGAGCTTTAACTGATGGACGAAGTTATAACTGCTAAAATTGAGAATGTCGTATTGGTATTGAATTGGCATTTTTAAGGCCAAGAGCAATATCGGAACGTAGCCGTACGGAGATCGCGACTTGAGTGCGTAGATCGCTGTCTTGGCAACTTCATCGTAGGGCGAAAACACGGCGAATCGTAACAAAGATTCCGTCGCTGCTTGCTGCGGCATGGCGGCCAAGCATTCGACAATCGCTTTGCCCACTTCGAGCCCGCTGTTGGAAAGCATTTTTTCCAAAGAAGGAATCGCCGCCGGATCACGAATGGCGCGAATTTGCTTGAGAATGTCGTCGCGCGTCTGTGGTTTTTCCCGCCACTGCTGCAGCCACTGGGCCGCTTGCTGTTTCCACTGATTTGATTCCGCGAACGATTGTTTTACTTGAGCTTTGATGTCATCGAGCTGCGCCGTCGGCACTAATTGGCCTCGATAACGCACCAATCCTAATTTCGTAGTGGCTTCCTTATTGCCTGGATCCAGATCGAGCGCGAACAGCAAGTGTGCCCGCTGCTGTTCTTTGAGGCCTGCCTTTTCGCACCAGCGGGCCAAATTAAGTTGCTCATCAACGGTGACGCCGGCCTGATCGCGCAGTTGGCGATATTCGTCCAGCTTGGCCGAATGCGCATCGCGCTTGGCGGCTTCGTCGACTGAAACCCAGCCTGTGCTCGATTTCACTTCGCCCCGTTGCCAGTGTGCCGGCGCATAGTCGGGCGCAATTGCCAGGGCTTGTTTGAGCAGCGCATCACGTTCCGCCGGCTTGCCGGCCGCTTCGGCTTTTAACGCCTGCTGCACCAACTTTGCGGCCTGATCGATTTTCGCATTCGCCGGCTGCGCCGCTGGTGGCTGTTTGCCTGCCGCCGGAGCATCTGCTGCACGGCACATCGCCGCTCCCAAAACTACGGCACCAAAAGCCAGCGCCGCCAGTACGCTACCAAGCTGCCCACGTAGGCGAGTCTGTTCACGTAGGCGAGTCTCTCCGAGACTCGCGGGCGCGTTTCGGAGAAACGCGGCTACGCGAAACGCCAGTGCGATCTCGCGAGCACCATTCGCAAAAGAGTTCCGCATGGTTGCCTCCTGCCGGAAACCGGCATTACGATGCGGCAGATTCGATCGACCCACGAAATTCTCTGTACCCCACGATCATCCCTATCCGCCCGAATTCTACCAAACCTCAGGGGGATTTGT
>DASRSD010000167.1 GCA_035656635.1 Pirellulales bacterium | reverse complement strand
GTTGCATCAATTCCGTCGCCTGCGCGTCCGTTACGAACGTGACGATTCCATTCACAAAGCTCTGCTCACGCTCGGTTGCATCGTGACCTGTAGTTACTTCCTGTAAAGATTCATTTTGTTAGACGCTCTTAGTTATTTTCGGTCTTGCGACGAATCTTTGGTAAGCTTGCCGTACAGCAGTCCACCGTGATCGCCACCGTCCCACATTCCAGCGTATTTGCCGTCGAAAATCATTACGCGGGCTGTGAAGCTTCCCATTCCTGGCACAGGGACTCTGTCTAAGGTGATGACCGGCGTATCACCTGCCCACACTACACGCAACGGCAGTGGCAGCGTCACGTCGTGAGTTCCATACTGAATACGGGCATTGAACAACCAAACGTCACCTTGAACTTTTTTTACCGAAGTAATGGAATACTTGTCCTCCTTCGTTTCAACGCCGTTATCACTACGATTGCTAGTGAAATGTCCTTGCAGGGTTGCACCGGTGAGCATGTCTTGAAATCGTTTCTCAAGTTCGTCTTGGTTGGACAATTTTGCAAGACTACTTTGTCCGGTTGAGGATTTTTCAGGTACAACCGGGGGTTCGTCTGCATACGAAGTAAGGCGGATACAAGGATCGATTGCAGCAATAATGACAAACGCTAATCCGATGAATGGCAGGAACTGCACGGATGTAACTGATGTGGACTTGCTATTTTGAATTCGCATGGTGAATTCTCGGTCCAATGACGTATTCGTGGCATTTTAAAACTTCGATTCGCTGGCACCGACGACTGACGTAGTTTACCGCAGATTGGTTCGAATCGAATACGACAGTGCGTTATAAACTCCTCAAGTACTTTGCAGCTTGCCTAACTTTGAATTCTGGATTTTCGATAGGGTTGCATGGGATTGTGAAGTATCCACGATATCCACGCTCTTCCAATGCGCCTAGCAGTGCCGGAAAGTCCACTGTTCCGCGTCCCAGACGTGTGCGATAGCTGATTGCACAGATCCTCAACCGATGGTCATTGAGCATTCTATGCAATTGTCTAAGTGCGATTTGCGACAGCTCAGCCGGTTTAAGCTGTCCTCGGGCGTCAATTTCGATAGCATCCCCAACTTTGCAGCCAACGAAATAGCACGTCGAAACGGTACGCGGAATTCGGCAGGTAAATTCCAATTTTCAATTGTGGCATTGTAAGTACGGAAGGTCGCACCGTTTGTGTGTGGGATAATCGTGACTTCTATGCGCCGAAATTAAGATGGAAGTCATATCGATAAATGGAAAGCGTAACAGGACAGCAATGCTTGGCACAGTCGATAACAAACAATAAACGTGAGGACAGGCGCAGGAGGTTTGAATTACCCATGCCGATTGTACGAAATATTCCGATTGTAGTAGCACGAATGGATTGGCCCAGCAAGCACGCCCGGCAAATCGCTGCGGTTTGCTTGGTTGTAATGTTGTTCGCTTTCTGCGTTTCGCCTGCGAAACGGGCAACCGCATCCGATCAGACGGATGTCGACGATCCCACGGCAGCGGCAACCAATCCAGACACGGAACCGAATGCAACCAGGCAGCGATTTCCGAATGCCCAAGAGATTTACCACTGCACATTCGATGGAGTCGGACAAATCGATGTTGATGGCTGGCCGAACGGTTGGACGCGCCAGCAAGACATCAATCATCCCCGATATGTAGAGATACGTGTTGATAGTGCATCGCCTACATCCGGGGATCATAGCCTAGGCATAATGTTGGACGGCGGAGCCGCAGCGGTGTACTCGCCGCCTCTTTCGATTTCTTCTCTCTTCAATTATTTATTCGAGTGCCAGGTGCAGACCGACGGCCTGACTTACGACCAGGCATATTTGTCGGTCACATTTTACGATGCTCAAAATAATTTACTGGAGCGGCAAGTCTCTTCTCCGGTAGGCAAGACAACTGCTTGGACTAAATTGCGTATTGGGCCGGTCGCCTCAACGAGCAATCAGGCCCAGCATGCTGTGATCGGATTGCATTTGGAACCGGGCGAGCGTGCCGACTTGCGTGGCAAGGTTTGGTTTGCGGACGTTTGGGCCGGCCGTTTTCCCAAATTGTTGCTGCAAGCAGGAGGATGTCGCCATCTTTACGCCATTCCAGAATCCCCAGAAGTGATTTGTACTGCGTCGGGGTTTTCCAATCAAAATGCAGGAATCGAAATCCAATTGCTAGATGTCGAGGGCCAAGAGATCCAACGCGCGCGAGTCGCGCTGGAGACGCATAGCATGAATGACGCTGATAAAACGCAGCAATTATTAGCCGGAAGCAATTCGGGTGTTCTTGGACAAAAATCCGCAGTATTTATCGGGAGTGCTGCGTGGAAACCGGCACTGCCAGATGTGGGATTTTATCATGTGCGAGCACATCTTGATGGTTGCAGCTATTCTCCTTCGCCGTGTGAAACGACCATTGCTTTAATTCGCAAAGAAGAAATACTGCCGCAGGGCGAATTCGGCTGGACACTACCACAGGGTGAGCGGCCGCTTACTTTTGACGAGCTGACTTTTCTGGCTGAGCATTCCGGAATTCACTGGCTAAAATTTCCCGTATGGAACGCCGCAGCCGACCAAGCTCGAGGAGATCAATTAGCGAGCTTTGCTCAGCGATTGCAAAACAACCACACGCAATTGGTAGGTCTGTTGGCTGACCCGCCCATGGAAGTGCGAAAGCGCTTGAGCGAGGCGACCCATGTGGATGAGCATGATCAGCCGCTGGCCGCACAGATTTTTTCCGCCAAGTCCGAAGTTTGGTACCCGTCGTTGGAACCCATTCTCACGAGGCTTCAACTCTTGGTACACACTTGGCAACTAGGAAGCGACGACGACCTAAGTTTCGTGAAATTCCCGCAGTTAGGAGACGCGCTTCTGCAAGTTCACAAGCAGCTAGGACGTTTTGGACAAGTAGCTCGACTTGCTATTCCTTGGACATGGCACGAGGAACTTCCTAAGGAAATGGCGGCCGGTGATTTCGTGTCGTTTTGGGTTGATCCACCCGCTAGCAGTTCTGCACAACGGTCGGTTCTGGACCGCACTCAAGAGGGAACCATTCAGCGCTGGGTAGCGATCCAAACTCTGCCTGCATCGAAGAATAATTTGAAGAATCGGGTAGGAGATTTGGTCCAGCAAATGCTTGCCGCCAAATTACACGGAGCACAGAGAATTTTTCTACCGGAGCTGTGCAATTCCGAGTACGGGCTATTGCAAGACGACGGCACTGTCGGAGAGTTGTTGTTGCCATGGAGAACCGTTGCACAAGTATTATCCGGGACAGATGATATGGGCAATTTACAATTGCCGCACGGCAGTTCAAACCAGCTGTTTGTTCGAGATCGACAGTTGGTTATGTTGTTGTGGAACGACCATCCCAGCGAAGAACAGATTTCGCTTGGCGAAAATGTGCAGCAACAAAACATATGGGGCCAAGTCACGCAGCCGGAGTTAGATGGCAAGCGGCAGTGCTGCATACAAGTTGATCGCCTGCCTGTTTTTCTCACCAATTTAAATTTGCCGCTGGTGCAATGGCAAATAACTACGAAGCTCTCTCACAACCGCTGGCCAAATGAGTTAGGTATACCATTAGAAAATGCTATCAAACTTTCTAATCCGTTTTCACAAACGGTAACTGGTGCCGTACAACTTGACATGCCGAATCGCTGGCGCGTGGTGCCACGGAGTATTCCCTTCAAACTCGCCGCTGGTCAAACAGTTCAATTGCCATTTGAAGCCACGTTGCCCTTTGACCTTGTAAGCGGTCCTCAAGAAGTACACTTCGACTTTGATATTGTGGCCGATCGGCATTATCAATTCAGCGTGTATCGCACAATTGACGTTGGTGATGATTCGGTCACAGTCAACGTCGCTACACACTTAAATGAGCAGGGTGAGTTAGTCGTCGAACAAAAACTTCTAAATCAAACCGACCAGCCGGTAAGTTTTCAATGCTCTTTGTATATTCCCGATCGACGCCGGATGACGACAAATATTCTTGACCAGGGTAAAGGCAGTGACACGCAAATTTATCGTTTACCGAACGGCCAAGCGTTGCTCGGTAAAACTCTATGGCTCAAGGCTGAAGAAACAATCGGACAAAGAATTCTGAACAGCAAATTTGTGGCGCAGCCGTGAATCGGTAGCGATTATGGGAAAGCCAGTCGACGTTCGCGATGAAAATCTTGAATTCAGGCGGCTTGCAATTCCGCATGGCATGGTGCATTCTCAAGGATGCAATGTTAACCGTTTCCTCAATTGCCGCTTTTTTAGAAGAATTTGCTCCCTGTAGGCTTGCCGCTGAATGGGATAACGTCGGCCTTTTGGTCGGCGATGCCAAGCATAGCGTCCAGCGAGTAATGACCTGTTTAACGATTACGTCGCAGGTCGTAGAGGAGGCGGTCGCCGAGAAAGCAGAACTTATTGTCACACATCATCCATTTCCCTTTCGAGAATTAAAACAGATCACAGCAGATACCCCAAAAGGACGGCTGCTGTTGCAACTCATTAGAGAGGAGATCGCCGTGTATAGCCCGCATACAGCGTTTGATTCGGCACGTTCCGGAATCAATCAGCGATTGGCCGAAGGGCTAGGGTTAAGCGACATTGGTCCACTTTTGGCTGATAGTGTTGATCCGAAATTAGGCGCAGGACGCTGCGGCTTTCCAGAAAATGCCGCCACCTTGGGACGCATTGCAGCACGCTTGAAAGATTTTCTTAATCTGTCAGGGATGCAGTTAGTAGGAAATCCGCAAATGCCTGTGCGTGCGGTGGCAGTGGCATGCGGTAGCAGCGGAGACTTGTTGGATGCCGCACATCGCGCTGGATGTGATTGTTTTGTCACCGGTGAGGCGAGATTTCACACATGCCTGGAGGCTGAATCTCTGGGACTGGGTTTGATTCTGGCAGGACACTTCGCCAGCGAACGGTTTGCAGTTGAGAGATTGGCGGAACTTTTGGCCGCGCAATTCACATCCGCAACGGTTTGGTCATGTCGAGCGGAACACGATCCGATGCATTGGCTTTGAAGTTTAGCAGCTTTCATCGATCTCGATTCTAAAAAAGTGTCGAGTCTGTTGGTTACATACAAATTTCCCGCTGCGTTGACTGATTTCACGGCCGATCTAGAATGGTCGTTGGCATCAGTGTCTAGTAAATCTTGGCAGTCGAAGATCGGCACAGGTTTTGTGGTATTTTTTTGATCGACTTTGTGTTTCAGCATCTTATCAAGTCAGTATGGAAAAAAATTGTATGGCCGCTCGATTTTTGACCGTTTTGCCCGTTTATAACGAGATGCGGCATGTTGCAGACGTGCTAGACGAAGTGTTGCGATATAGTCCTGAGGTGTTAGTCGTTGACGATGGTTCTACCGACGGCACTTCAGAGTTGTTAGGTCGGCGGAGCGATCTTCACGTTGTCAAGCATTCCAAAAATCGCGGCTATGGAGCGGCTCTGCGTAGCGCGTTCCAATTTGCTTTATACAATGATTACGATGTGCTTGTTACTATCGACTGCGACGGGCAACATCAACCCCGACTCATTCCAGAGTTTGTATCGGCGTGCATCGGACTCGATATTGTGTCCGGCAGCCGATACCTAAAGCATTTTGAAGGCGACAGTGAACCACCTACCGCGCGACGAAAAATCAACGAGCAAATCACGGCCGAAATTAACTGCCGACTTGGATTGAAGTTGACAGATGCGTTTTGTGGATTCAAAGCCTATTCAGTGCCTGTGCTTGCTAAATTCAACATTACCGAACCCGGCTACGCAATGCCGTTAGAATTATGGGTGCAGGCTGCATACCAGAACTTCAAAATTAAGGAACTTCCGGTTCCCCTGATCTATTTGGAAGAAGCGCGCTCGTTTGGCGGTTCGTTGGACAACAGCGAGATGCGGCTTCAACATTATCGCGAAGTGATTGATCGCAGTATGGCGGCACTGCGGGGCAGGATTCCTGCGCTGTTTTCTAAACGTATGCCTTGTTCGGGGGCCACCTCGTGAATAACCCTTGCTCGGCGGCAAGGGAATGCTGGCCAAAAATTCACTCCGATAATCCCGCCGAAAGTGACCCGTCTGGGCCCGGCTCTTTCTCGCCAGCTAAAAACGAAACTAGCAGTCATTCTCTAACTCGCGCGAACAATGTGGACTCCGACGGCGCAACCTTTCGCTGGTCCAATTGGTCGCCCCGGGTCGCGCGGCTTAATGCACCACGAGAAAACGGCGCTAAACTTATTGAACCGCCCCTATCGTCCGCCGGCGAAATGATGTTGGTTAACAAGCGCACGATCGCCCTGTCCAATTACGACGTGCAAGGATGTGGGCTGGCGCAATTGGCGCGTGAAGCACGAGAACAATTGCTGGCCGATGCCCTGCGTTACACGCGCAGTTATCGAGACGTGAGCGTCTCGAAGGACCATGGGCGAATCATTCTTGCCGGACATCAGCCTGAAATGTTTCACCCCGGCGTGTGGTTCAAAGATTTTGCGATTGCACGGCTGGCAAACGACCACGATGCGGTGGCGGTAAATTTACAGATCGACAGCGATGCGATGAAAACAGCTTCGTTGCGCGTTCCGGGCGGCTCCGTTGATCAGCCACGCATGGAATATGTGCCGTTCGATCGTGTGGCCCCGGAAGCGCCGTTTGAGCAACGGACGATCATCGATCGGGCATGTTTTGAATCGTTCGGAGAGCGAGCCTGCAAACATCTGCAGTCATTAATTCCGCAGCCACTATTACGGCGATATTGGCCATTGGCGGTTGCCCGCTCGCGGGAGACAAATCATTTGGGAGCTTCGTTATCGCAAGCCCGGCATCAGTGCGAAGCGGGCTGGGGATTGCAAACCTTGGAACTTCCCCAAAGTCAGGTCTGCGATTTGCCAGCGATGCGATGGTTCATAGCGCATTTGCTGGCTCAATTGCCCCGGTTTTGGGAAGCATACAATTCGGCGCTGTTAGAATATCGGCGAGAACATAAAGTCCGGTCGGCTGCGCATCCGGTTCCTGAATTGGATAGCGTGGACGATTGGCTGGAAGCCCCGCTGTGGATCTGGACGCAAACCGATCCCCGTCGACGCAGGTTATTTGTGCGGCAGCAAAATAACACGTTGGTGCTTTCCGATCGCGAGCAATGCGAAGTTGTGTTGCCAATTACCCCCGAGAGCGGTGCAGCAGCAGCGGTGGAACAACTGTCGGCGCTGTCGTCCCAAGGCATTCGGCTACGTACTCGCGCACTGATTACCACCATGGCTGCCAGGCTGTTAATGGGCGAATTGTTTGTGCATGGCATCGGTGGGGCAAAGTACGATCAACTGACAGACCGTATCATCGAGCGATTTTTCGGCCTGGAACCGCCAGGCTATTTGGTGGCATCGGGAACTTTGCGTCTTCCGCTTGCTCATTCCGCAATCCAAACGGACGATGTGCAGCAAATTCGTCAGCAGATTCGGGAACTGGAATTTCATCCGGAACGGTTCCTGGAAAACAATTGCGGTGCTAGCGTCGTTGTTGACGAAGGAATGGCTGGCTGGATTGCGGAAAAACGCCGTTGGTTAACCATTCCACCAACGCCGGCTAACGCTCGGCAGCGTGGTCGCGCCATTCGCCAAGCCAACGAAGCGCTACAACCTGCGGTAACCCCGCTGCGGGAATCATGGCTTTCGGAAGTCGCCAACCAGGCGGAGCGGCAACGAGCGGAGGTATTGCTTGTTTCTCGAGAATATGCCTTTCCTTTGTTTCCGGAACCGGACTTGAAAGGTTTTCTGCTCCCCATCCTGGAAATCTCTGACGGGAACGGGTAAGTTATGCGAAACGGATGGATCGTTTCTCTAACAGCAGGGATTCGCGATGAGCCGAACGACCACTTCGCAGGTCGTACCACACAGAAGAACAGCGGCGGCACTGGCAAACCATCATGCTAAGTCGTCGAATCGTTCACGAAAAGGCGCTGTCGCTTCGACCGCTCAGCAGAAAACGTCAAGCCTTCACCGCGAATTAGCCGGTGGCAAGCGAAGATTTATCGCCCACTCGACCAAGAGCGCTGCCTTGCGTCTTCGCCCGGTCACAAAGAACTCGGTAGCAAGTCAACCGATAGCGATTCGCCGGGAGCGCAAGCTCGCCAAAAATACAACTCCTCAGGTCAGATTGCCTCGCCTTGGCGACGCGTTATCGAATTTGACCAGGCAGGATGTCTTTTCCGAAACGGGAGCGCCAGGTGAAGCCCGCTTGGTTTTAGGGCGCAGCGGTGATCATGCGGCCGTTTATCATGCATTGCTGGCGATCTTTCAAGGTCCCTCGCGGGATGAGTTCCATGCTCAAGCGGAAGATCCTTTTTATGAACCGACGAATCGATTATTGGTAAAACGTGGATATCGGGTGCTATCGCACCTTCAACTTACGCACCGCACGATGCGGTTTGGGTCTCTGGCATGTCCGGTTGCTGGGTTTCACTGGCTTGGTACGTTGCCTGAATTTCGTGGTCAAGGATTTGCCGCACAGTTGCTGCACGAGGCCGACCGGCAAGCCGTTGCATCGGGCGCCGTGCTGGGACTACTACGGACATGCATTCCTCGGTACTTTCATCGGGCTGGCTGGGCATTGTGCGGACGGCATTGTTTTTCTCAAGCCAAAGCACGCGAAGTGTTGGCTCGACTTCACAATGAAGACCGCGTGCGTCAGAGCAAGCCCTTAAACATTCGCCTATGGCGGCATGTGGAAATGCCGGCGTTAATGCGAATTTATCAGCAGAACACGCAAAGGAGCTACGGACCTTTGGAACGCACGGAAGCCTACTGGCGCTGGCTGATCGGGCGCAAGGCGTACGATTCGCTTTTGGTGGCACTGGATGGCCCAGACAAGCTCGAATTAGATGAAACCATCGCCCCAATTGTTGGATATGCCGTGCTGCGGCAAGAACGAGTGGTCGAACTGCTGTCGGCGCCGAATCATCCCACGGCGAATCAACAACTTTTGGTTCGCGCTTGTTCCGATGCCATTGAGCACGATCGGCAAGACTTAGTTTTGAGTGCACCGCCAAATCATGTATTACATCGTTTGGTCGTTGCTGCGGGCGGCGCGCATCATCACCAAGAGGCAAACCAAAACGAAGTATACATGGTCAAGATTTTCGATCCGCTCAAGTTTTTGGGTTTGCTGTCACCGCAACTAGAAAGCCGGGCCAGGCAAGCCCGCTTGCCCCGTGGTACTGAATTGGGATTGCAGGTGGACGGGGCAAAATGGCGATTGGTTTATACCAGCCACGGCTTTCGGGTTCGCACGGGCAAGCTGGGCCGCAGTTATTTGACGATGAATCGGGCAGAATTTGCGCGATTAGTGTTGGGACACGGCTTGGTTCGAGAAACAGCATTTTCCGGACGCTTGCTGAGTTCTACACGCAGCGCTTTAGATTTGGCTGACCTGTTGTTCCCACATTTGCCATTGTGGCAGCCTAGTTGGGATGATCTGCCGGCGTGACCATTAGGCGTTAATTGCTTAGGGGCACGCCATTTAGGATGCATCGCTATAACGTCGTCACAACGGAATTTGATTTCCGGATTTGGGCGGGCAACCGGCTGCGGTCGATCTATTTTGTTCCGATGCCTCGAAATTCAGAGCAAAATCCTGGACCGACACACTCGAGGGTTTTATAGTGGTTATCTTCGGGGGGGGGGCCGCAATCTTCCTCTCTCTGAGATACTCGGAGTTGCGGAACATGAATCGAACGGGTCAGGGCCTTACGTTGCGCTGCTTCTTCGCGCCAACCGTGCCAATATTGCGCCTGATGCTAACGTTGCCAGTGATTTGGATTGCTGTCATCGCACATTGCTGTTGGGCACAAGTGGCACTGACGAAAACCAGTAACACCAACTGGACAATCACCAATGGTGCGTTAACGGTGGTGTTCAGCCCGAGCGGAGAAAAAATAACCTCCGTTAAATTGGGTGTCGGAGCAAGCGCCAGCCCGAACTTGTTAAACAGTGGCAGTACCGGCACGCTAGATCAAGAATTCGCAGGCACACCCTTTGGCGCTGGAACGGAAACATTTAGCTCGGTAATCGGGCCAAACAACAGCTGGGTAGATGTTTGGACCAATGTTGCTTCAACGGGCAACAGCACGAATCCCATTACTTACGCGTTCCACTACGTACTGTTTGCCAATGATCCGACCGTTCATGTGTACGAAGCATTAAGTCATTCGGCGACCGATCCAGCCACCAGCGTCGGGCAGGGTCAGTTTTTGTTTCGTTCGAACCCGTCGTTGTTTCCGAATTTTTATCAGCAGAACACGGGCCCAAATAACATGACGGGAGTCACGACGAGCGGTGTCCCAAGCACCAATTCAAACTTCAATAGCGTCACAGGGCAAACCGGCCGTAATGTTCAAGATTCCACATGGGATTTAACGGCGGGCGGTTTTGCTGGCGACAACGGCACGAACTTTTACACCAAGTACGACTATTCCACATATACGCAATTCTGGCAGGCCACCACGGCTTATGGTAGCCAGTACTCGGTATCGGCAGTGGTTCCCTCGGAAGAAACCTTGACTGGCGGACCGACAAAGCAAGTGTTGAATCAAACAAATCCAGGCATCATCAATCTCGAATTTCTTTCAGATCATTACGGCATAGACGCCGACGGATCTTCCTTCCCGGGTTACGCCTACACTCCACCGCAAGGCGTGAATTCGACGAAGTTATTCGGACCATACGCCTTTCGAATTGAATCGAGCGCGGGGAAAACAGCCGCGCAAATTTATCAGGATGTAGTCAGTTCAATTCCAAGCTATAACGCGCTGTACAATACCGACACGGAATTGACTTCCAGTGGATTTTTAACTACTCCCCAGCGGGCCAGTATACAAATCAGTGCGACAAATTCGGCAGGTTGGAGCGCCAATACAGCAAATAATACGGCGGTGCTGTCGGACCCTGGCGTGAACATGCAGGAATCGCGAGAAGGATATCAGTATTGGACACAGCTTTCCGCGAATGGTACCGGAACAATCCAAAATGCGGCGCCAGGCACTTACCGGTTGACCTTGTATCAACTGGGGCAATGGGGTGAAACGCGGGTCGATGGAGTTCAGGTTCAAAACGGCTCGATCAGCGTGCCCAAAAATTTGAGTTTCACGCCGGAGAACTTCGGTACAGCCGCACCAATTTGGGCGATCGGCACTCCCAATCGTTCAGCGAACGAGTTTTTGAACGGCCACAACGTGGCGGGCCTCGATCAACGGCAATTCTACGGCGCTTACGACTACTGGGCCGAGGAACAATCTCTTGGCAATCCGGGAAAGGTCGTTTACTACGCCACAACCGTTGGTTCGACGGCAGCCACCAATGATCCGAACAAATGGATTGCCAATCAATGGCGAACATTTAATCCAGGCCTTTACGATTCCGCCAATAGTACGACCGACAACTATGCTAACGTAGCGCCGGCCTATGTGCGCGACGCAGCCCATGGCGGCACCGGGTCGGGTCCAGCGAGCTTTCATGGCTCAGCATGGGAAGTTCACTTCACCGTTACCACTCAGCAGTTGGCGCAAGGGCAGTTTGTGGTACTTTCAGTAGCCGCCGCCGCCTTGAATTC
>DASRSD010000166.1 GCA_035656635.1 Pirellulales bacterium | reverse complement strand
CGCTATGCCTGGTTGCCGCAAGCTTTTACCCCACACCGCAAGTGGACACGTACCGAGTTGCTGTATTTGTTCCCCGAACACGGACGCAAACTGAAACTAAGACGGTCACTGTCAATGGTCAAGATGTCAACGTACCCGTTGAGAAAACCATAATTGACTATGCTCCAGAGTTTGAGGAAAAGGTGCGTGAGACACCGCCTGACTGGGAAGAAACGCTGCGTTTCTATGTCGTGGTCGGCGCGATAATTTTCTTTGCCGTCGTCGCAGTCGTTACGTTGATTGCCTGGACTAGACATCATTTGTCCGGTCAGAAGGCAGACGCCAAATCCAGACAGATTCAGAAATATATGGACCAGTTGTTCGCTTTCGCGATAGGTATCGCGGTCGGTATTGTTGGTGTCGGTGGATTGCATGGAAAAGCAAAATCACTGGTGCCGCGAGAAGGCCAGATAGAATTCCCGCAATCGAATAGCTCAGACACTGGAACATCGCCGCTTCCCCAGATGCCTGCTCCCCAACCGCCGCAGCAATAGTGATAGCGGCAATTATGGTGCGCGAAAGCTACGGCATTTGCATTTGCCGTCAGAAATGCAAACGGCAATAAATTCACCCTCCGGTGACACCGATTTTTTCAGCCAATTGGCAATCGCTTCGTCGATTTGTCCGCAAATCTCTATGGCGTTTTGCCTTGGAATGCCTGTAACGAGCGTTGGAAGGGTATTTTGGCTGTCAGAATGTGATAGCGCCTGAGCTACCGCGTCATCGCCCGCCAGAATAGTAGCTGTCCGTCTCGCGTCTGAGTCGCGGACATCTAGAACCAAAACGATTGGATCGTCAGTTCCTCTATCCTTGGCGAGGCTATATGCCGTTTCCATCTTCTCGACGCATTGACCAAGCACTTCTTCCGGCGTCATAGCCACACTGCATATTGCAAAGCAATCGGTGTCGAATTGTGTTATACTGATGTTATACGGATTAGCGATGCGTTGTCATTTTTGCCGTATTTATCAGTGTTTTTAAGCTGGGGAACTAGGATTTGAACCTAGACAACATGCTCCAGAGGCATGCGTGCTACCGTTACACTATTCCCCAGGATTTTGCCGCAGCTCCATAAGATTTCGCCGCAGGGCATTTAAGCGTAAGGCCACCACCGGGCCTCGTCAATAGAATTGACGGCGGCGTCGTTCTATCGCTAGCGGGATATTGATTACGCGCCCGGCGGAAACATTTCGGCTGGCTCGAGTTGTCGCACGACCGTTTTACCCCGCCGGTTGACGGTTTCGGTCTGGCCTTCGTAAAATCGAGGCCTACAGGGCGAGCAAGGTTCACGGCTTATTTTGGCTGCGGTGCATCGGCTGGAGCCACGCCCGAATAGTTTACGACAATTTCCAACGGCGTGGGTTTATGGCCATTTTGGAATATTTGAATGGCGATCGGGCCGGTCAACGGCTCACCCTGCCGCCGCAAAAATCGATTTTGGGACGGCATCCGGAATGCGATGTCGTTCTGGACCAGGGGGCTGTCAGCCGCCAGCATGCGCAAATTTTGTTTGTCGACGGCGAATACGTCATTGAAGATTTGCGTAGCCGCAACGGCACGCAGGTGAACGGCCAATTGGTGCTTGCACCGCAACCGTTGCACGATGGCGACGAACTGAAAATTTGCGACCACACGCTGGCTTTTCATTTAGACCATGCGCTAAAGTCCGCGGCAGTTGGCGCCGGCGTGCAGGCCGACGGAGCGCAGGAGAATCATCCGTTTGAAGTCGCCGAAGATAATGCTCAGGTCAGCCGCAGCAGCACGGTCATGTGGAAGATCGACCTGGCTTCCCCGACCGATACCGCTCGGCTGACGGTCAATCCGGAAACCAAATTGCGGGCCTTGATCGAAATTACGCAAAATCTTAGTCAGGCCACGGCGCTGGAGCAAATTCTTCCCAAAGTACTCGACAGCTTGTTCAACATTTTCGGGCAAGCCGATCGCGGGTTTGTGGTGTTGTGCACGCCCGAGGGGCGCTTATTGCCCAAGGCGTTCAAGCAGCGCAAGGGAAAAGAGGAAGAAGGCGCGCGCATGAGCCGGACGATTATTAACGAGGTCGTGAAGCAGCGGCATGCCATTCTTTCGGCCGATGCCGCGAGCGATGTCCGTTTCGAGCTGAGCCAAAGCATTGCCGATTTTCGCATTCGCTCCATGATGTGTGCGCCGCTGGTCACCGGCGAAGGAAACGTATTGGGCGTAATTCAAATCGACACGCTCGATCAACGGGCCCGGTTCACGAACGATGATTTAGATGTGTTGGCCAGCGTGGCATCGCAGGCAGCCTTTGCCATCGATAACGCCCGAATGCACGAGACGCAATTAAAGCAACGAGCCATTCAGGCGGACCTGGACGCCGCTCGCAAGGTGCAACAAGTGCTGCTTCCGTCCGCACCGCCTAAGGTAGAGGGCTATCAGTTTTTTGATTTCTATGAAGCGGCCAATGAAGTAGGCGGCGATTTTTACGATTACGTGACCTTGCGTGATGGCCGAGTGGGCGTGGTGCTGGCTGACGTTTCCGGCAAAAACGTGGCCGCGGCGTTGGTCATGGCCAAGCTGTCCGCGGAAGTGCGCTACTGTCTTGCCAGCGAACCCACCGCCGCCCTGGCGGTGAACCGCATGAACGAAGCCTTTTGCAATGCCGGTTGGGAAGATCGGTTTGCTACGTTTGTTCTCGTCTTGTTAGACCCCAAAACGAACACAGTCACCCTCGTCAACGCCGGCCACATGCCGCCGTTTATTCGGCGCGGACCAGAAAAGGTTGAAGAGCTCGCGCCAGAAATCGCCGGTCTCCCGTTGGGCGTGACCGATGGCATTACTTACGATTCCGTCGAACTTGCGCTGGCTCCTGGCGAAATGATCACCCTGTTCACCGACGGCATTAGCGAGGCACTCAATCCCGACAACGAGCTGTACACGCTCGAACGGCTAAAAGAACAAGAAAGCTTGGCTGCAGAAAATGCCGCAACGCTGGGCCGTGCCATTCTGGACGACGTGAAGCGCCACGCCAACAATCGCGAGCAAAGCGACGACATGTGCTTGGTTGTTTTCGGCCGCGATGCATAGAGCTGCGAATGAATAAAGTGCTGCGGCTGACTTGCCCCGCAGCGCCGGTGCGCAGCCAAGTACTTGTGGTGATGGCTTACTCCATGGTCAGCACCACTCGGAAGCGTGCTTTGCCGTTCATCATTCGCTCGTAGCCTTCCGCGACGCGCTCGAAGGGAAATGTCTCGCTGATGGACCGCACGCCGCTGTGCATGCTAAAAGCCAGCGTATCTTGCGAATCGATGGAGGTGCCGCTGTACCAGCCCTTTACCGATCGGCAACCGCTCAGTAAATGCACGGGCGAAACTTTCATGGGATCGGCAGCCCCCACGACGACCATCGTGCCGTTGACTGCGAGCCCGCCCAGCACGCCGCTCATGGCTTCGCCGCTGGTGACGGTGGCCAAAATTACTTGGGCGCCCCCCAGTTTCATCAATTCCGCGGCCGGATCTTGCGATTGACTGTCGATGTAAATGGCCGCGCCCAATTTTTTCGCCAGCGGTTCCTTATCTTTGCCGCGGGCAATTCCGACCGTGCGAAAACCCATTTTCGCAGCGTACTGCACTCCCAAATGGCCGAGCCCACCCAACCCGTGAATCGCCACAACCTCGCCGGCACGCACGCCGCTGTTTCGCAAGGCGTTGAAGGTTGTCAGACCTGCGCACATTAAAGGGGCGGCTTCCGTGGCGGGCAGCTCGGCGGGAATTAGCGCCACGGAACTGGCCGGGGCAACCATGTACTGGCCATAACCGCCATCGTGAGAAATTCCAGTCGTTTTGAGAAACTGGCAGGCAAAAAATTCTCCGCGCCGGCAGAAATCGCAGGAGCCGCAATTGCCGCCGAACCAGCCCACGCCCACACGCTGTCCTGGCTGCCACCGGGCAACCCCTGCTCCAATCGCATCGATGATGCCCGCCACCTCATGTCCGGGAACGCGCGGATATTCGATGTTCGGGAACAATCCCTCTTTTACGATCGAATCGCTGTGGCAGACGCCGCACGCTTGAACCTTAATGCGCACCCAACCGGGAGCCGGCTCGGGAATCGGCCGTTCAACAATTTCGAATGCGCCTTTCGGACGAGAGACCTGAGCGACGCGCATGGTTGGCATTTGTCGTTTCCTTGTGTCTGGCTAATGCAACGCAATTTCGTGCTGGCCCGCCGCCTGATCTGAAATAGCTTCAACCGAATTCGCTTCTGCTACAACCCACCCGTTAGTCAGACCAAGGCTGAAACCTCAAATTGCTTTAACAATAATTGAATAATCCATACGGCTTGGTTTTTTGCAGCCGTAATAACTAGAATGGAGATGGGCTTTCGCACATCGCTGCCCCTGGCCTCAAATTCGCTTCTTCTTCGTGGCAGGCTGTAGCGTGTCTTTGTCGTTTGAACATCTCTGGTATTTGGCGCTGTTGCTGCTTGTACCCGTCTTTTGGATGCTGGGTTACCACCGGCTGGCAATTTTGGGGCGCTGGCGGCGGGCTATCGTCTTACTGCTGCGAACGGCGGTGCTGGCGTGTGTGGTGTGCGCGCTGGCGCAAATGCAGCTTGTGCATACCAGCGACCGGCTAACCGTGTTCTATTTGCTCGATCAATCGGTCAGCATTCCGGAAACGCAGCGAGAGGCGATGGCCGGGTATGTGAATCAATC
This sequence comes from Pirellulales bacterium, assembly GCA_035656635.1. Classification (NCBI taxonomy): domain Bacteria; kingdom Pseudomonadati; phylum Planctomycetota; class Planctomycetia; order Pirellulales; species Pirellulales bacterium. The sequence goes on along the minus strand of DASRSD010000166.1, from coordinate 4,014 downwards.
GATTGCCCAGCACCGCAGCGCGGTCCGGCGAGATCGAGCCAGCGTCATTGTGTTCGCCAAAGAGCCGGCCGTCGATTATCCGCCGCTGGACGAAAATCTGCGGCTGACCAGCAACACGGAAACGTCGGTCAACGGAAACTTCACTAATCTTGCCGGCGCCATGCGGCTGGCTTTGGCTACTTTGCCTGCCGATTCCGCCGGCCGGGTGGTGATTGTCACCGACGGCAACGAAAACCTGGGCAATGCCGCCGAGGAAGCCCAGCAGCTTGCTGCGCGGGGAATCGGAATTGACGTAGTGCCTATTCGTTACCAATCGCGCTCGGAAATTGCGGTGGAAAAGCTTGAGCTGCCCGCCGAAATTCAAATTGGCGTGCCGTTTGAATTACGGGTGGTGCTGGCGAATTTAGCAGCGGATACAACCGATGCCAAAACGGTGCCGGCCCATGTGCAAATTTTCCGCAAGGCCGACGGCGATGAGCAACAATTGCTCGATCAAGCCATCGAGCTTCCGCCGGGCAAGCGCGTGTTCAGCCTGCGGGAGAAAATCGACATTGCCAATACGTATACCTACACGGCTCGTCTGGTGCCCGACAACCCGGCGGACGATTATTGGCAACAAAACAACACGGCCAGCGCGTTCACCCAAGTTCGCGGCCAAGGGCGGGTGCTGTTTATTGTCGATGCGACTCATCCCGACGATTTCCGAACATTGATCGATCGCCTGCAGCACGAAAAATTGGAAGTGCGGGTGCAGGATACCGACAACCTGTTCACTTCGCTCAGCCAGTTGCAAGCGTTCGACACGGTGATTTTGGCGGACGTGCCGCGGGAAGATTTCGCCGATTCACAAATCAAAATGCTGGTGGCCAATACGCAACAATTAGGAGCGGGCCTGATCATGCTGGGCGGGCCAAGCAGTTTCGGCGCTGGAGGTTGGGCCCATACGGATCTGGAAGCGGCGCTGCCGGTGGATTGCGAGGTAAAAGATCCCAAAGCGCGGCCCATCAATGCCCTGGCCTTGGTCATCGATCGCTCCGGCTCCATGACGGGGGAAAAGCTGGCCATGGCCAAGGCGGCGGCTGCGGCTTCCGTCGACATGCTTTCGCCCACCGATTACGTTACGGTAATTGCCTTTGACGCCGTTGCCTTTCCCGTGGTACCGCTGGTCCGGAAGCAAGATTCGCAGACGATTCAATCCCGTATCGACCGGCTGGGCGCCGATGGCGGCACCAACATGCAACCGGCCATTATGATGGCGCACGAGCAGCTGGCTCGCGCCGCCGATGCCGCCGTCCGGCACATGGTGATCATGACCGATGGCCAAACCCAGGGGACAAATTATCCGCAACTCATCCAGCAGCTGCACCAGGAAAAAATCACCACCTCGACCGTGGCCTTGGGCGCCGATGCCGATTTTCTTTTGCTGGAGCAAATGGCCCGTGCCGGCGGTGGACGTTACTATAACGCCAAAACGCCCCGGGTGTTGCCGCGGATTTTTCAGCAGGAAACGCGGATTGTCACCCGGCCTTTGGTTTTCGAGCGTCCCACCGGCTTGCAGCCGCAAATTACCTTGCCGCATGAAATTCTTAAAGGCATTAGCGCGCCGCCGCCAATCACCGGATTTGTACTAACCACGCGAAAGGAAAATCCGCTGGTCGAAGTGCCCTTGGTTTCGCCGCTGCTGGCGGAGCAAGAAAATCATAGCTTGCTGGCCACGTGGACCTACGGCCTGGGGAAAGTAGTGGCTTTTACCAGCGATGCCGGCCACCGCTGGGCCAGCCGTTGGACCGCCTGGCCAGATTACGACAAGCTATTCAGCCAAATGGTCCGTTGGTCGCTGCGTCCCGCGGGCGATCCAGGGCAATTTGTGATCGATTCGGCAGTTCACGATGGCGTGTTGCGGCTCACGATCAACGCGTTTGACAAGGAAGACAATTATCTGAATTTCCTTAACCCAGCGGGGAGCGTGGTCGGGCCCGACATGCAGGCGCAGGCTGTGCAAATTCGACAAACCGCGCCGGGGCGTTATGTGGGCGAAGTGAATGTGCCGGTCGCTGGCAGTTATTCGTTTGCATTTAGTCCCTCGCCTGGCGCCGCGCCGATTTTGAGCGGCGTGAATGTCCCCTACTCTTCCGAATTTCTGGACCGCCAATCGAACGACCGCTTTTTGGCCGAACTGGCAAGCATTACTCCCGCCGGCGGCAAGCCGGGACAGGTCATTCACGACGAAAACGACAATGGCTTGCCAGGCTTGCTTTCGGCCAATGTTTTTCGGCACGATTTGCGTCCGGCCGTCAGCAGCCACGATTTGTGGCCGCCGTTGCTGCTGTGTGCCAGCTACCTGTTTCTGTGCGACATTGTGGTACGCCGCGTGCGGTTCGATTTCGGCTGGCTGGCGCGCGGAATTCGACAAGTGCGCAGCCGGCTTGGGCATCGCGAAACGCCGGCTGTGGTGGCAACAATTGCCCGATTGCGCAGTCGCAAGGCGGCGGTCATCCGAACTACCGAATTGCAAAAATCTTTGGCACGCTGGGAGCCGGATCCCGAGGTTGATTTTGCGGATCAACCGTCGGAACTCCTGTCAAATGCGCCCGCCTCCTCACCGAAACCGGAGGCCGATCAAAGCAACAGCCCTGAACCGGATACCTATACCTCCCGTTTGCTCAAAGCCAAATATCAAGCGTCCAAGCAACTTGACAGTGGCCGAGCCGACCGTGAACATAACGGCTAGCTTTGTTGGTTGGGACTATCGCAAACGGTGACTTTCCCGTGGATGGGTCGCGCATGCACATTCGCAAGTTGTGGGGCGCAATGTTCATTTTTGTGGCATGCTGTTGTGCCTCGCTAACCCGTGCGCAAACCAAATCCGGATTGTCTCAGGCGGATTCCGCGTCGTTGGGTTTTTCCACAGGCTGGAAGTTGATTAAGGAAGGGGCTGCCGAAGGCACGATCGAGCAAGATGCCAAACATCCGCAACGTTCCAGCCCGCATCTGTTGCGAATGACGGTCACGAAAACCGCCGAACCAGACAAAGGCCGCGCCGGCGCGATCAATGCTACGCCAATTGATGTTGCGGCCGATCGGTGGTACGACATCACCTTTTCCGCGGTCGCTGAGAAAGGCTCCGTGGGGCTGGTGTTCTCACTCGAATCGAACGACGGAAAAGTTCTCGCCCGCACCACGCTTCCGGAAATTGGCCGGGGCGAGCACGACGGCGCCGACAGTAGCCCCCCGGATGCAAAAGCCGACGCTGCTTCTAGCCCTTGGCGAAATTACTCGGTGAGTTTGCACGCCCGCGCTGCTAATTCCCAGGCACATTTGGTGATTACGCCCATCGAGCCAACCTCCGTGTGGTTGGACGATTTAAAACTGACGCCGCGCGCTTTATCACCGGCCAAGTGATCGAATGACTATGCTGAAATCTATTTGCTACCTTGCCGCGATTGTCGTTGGGTTTACGATGGCGTATGTCACGGCGGCAATTTTTGCCCAAAATTTGGCGCCGCCCAATGCTGCGACGGCATCTACGACCGACCTGGAAACCCTGCACCGCGACGGCAACCGTGACCTGCGCGTGCACGATCCTTCTACCATTGTAAAGTGCAAAGACGAATACTGGGTGTTTTCCACGGGATTCAACACGCCTTCGTTTCATTCCAAAGACTTGGTGAATTGGACCCGCGGTCCCCGGGCCAACGCCAATCCGCCGGCCTGGATTAAGCAAGCGGTGCCGCGCAACCGAGGGAACGATTTCTGGGCGCCGGACGTGATCAAAGTCGGCGATCAATACATGCTGTTTTTTGCGGTGTCGAGTTTTGGAAAAAATACCTCGGCCATTGGCGTGGCTACAAATCCGACGCTTGACCCGACGGACCCGGCTTATCAATGGACCGATCGTGGGATTGCCGTCGAATCGAAAACCACCGACGATTTTAACGCGCTCGATCCGGCTGCATTCTTGGATCCCAACGGCAAGCTGTGGTTGTCGTTCGGTTCGTTTTGGAGCGGCATCAA